>CAZZPX010000147.1:0-7352 GCA_964655955.1 uncultured Phycisphaerales bacterium
AGGGGATCATCAAGCAGCTCGACGTGCCGAGCCCGAACCCGCGCATCACGGAGTTTGTGCCGCTCAAGCACGCCGAAGCGGTGCAGGTGCGCGAGGCGCTGGGCGTCTTCTACGGGCGTTACGCCGCCGAAGCGCTGACGCCCGCCGCGGAGAACACGAGCATCGTGGCGGATCCGGCGACGAATTCGCTGGTGATCTCCTCGGTGGAGGAGGAATGGCCGCGCATTCGCGAGCTGATCGCGCAGCTCGACAGTGAAGAGTACGACACGTCGCGGCAACTGCGCGTCATCGCCCTGCGCCACGCCGACGCCCCCAGCGTCGCCTCAGCGATCAACGCGGCCTTCGAGATCCAGGTGGATCGGCGTCGCCAGCCGCAGGACCGCCGCGACGCGCGAGGAGCTGACGAAGAGGAGCGCGATGCGCCGACGCTGCTCGTCGAGCCCGAGGAGGTCGTCCGCGTCAGCGCCGAGCCGCGCAGCAACTCGATCATCGTCTCGGCGAACCTGCGCAACATGGAGCGGGTGGAGTCGATCGTGAAGACGCTGGACGTGGCGGATTATGCCATGCTCCCGCCGCCGCAGGTCATCCCCCTCACCACCGCGCGGGCGGCGGAACTGGTCAACTCGCTGCGGCAGATGTACGAACAGCAGCGCACCAGCCGCGGCGAGACCACGCGGCGCACGATCATCATCGGCCACGACACGGCGAGCAACACCATCATCGTGCGGGCCGAGGAGGATGAATTCGCCGAGATCAAGGCCCTGGCGCTGGCGCTGGAGAGCAGCGCCACGAGCGCGGACGTGGCGATTCGCATCATTCCGCTCAAGTCCGCCCGCGCGGCGCGGGTGCTCTCCGTCCTGCAGCAGCCGCTGCAGATCAAGGCGCGGCAACTCGGCCAGCCGCTGTCGATGCAGGTGGATCGCCTGGCGAACAGCCTGGTGATCGCCACAAGCGCGACGATGTTCGCCGAGGTCGAGCCCGTCGTGAAGGAGATGGATGCGCTCGGGCCGCAGCTCGAGGGAGAAGGCGGCGGCTTCCAGGGGCGCGGCGTGTACATCGTGCCCGTCGAGCATGTCTCGCCGCAGGAAATGCAGCGCCTGCTCGAGAGCATGGGACTCACGCGCCAGTTCCGCGACGATGAAATCTCCATCCTCACCGAGCCGATCCAGGTGCAGACGCTTTCCTCGCTGCGTTCGCTGATCGTCTCGGCGAGCCCGATCGATCGTGAGACGGTGCTTCGCCTCGTGGCGCAGCTCGACCAGGCGCCCGTCTACGGCGATCAGGACCTGGCGATCATTCCGCTGCGGACGGCGACGGCGTCGACCGTGGCGAGCACGCTGCGCGACATGATCGATCCTTCTCAGCAGGATGCGCAGACGCCGCCCGCCGACGCCATTCGCGAGCAGATCCGCCGCCTGAATCTGCGGCAGACCGGACTCGACGGTGAGGATCTCGCCATCGACCTGAGCGAGCCGATCCGCATTCTCGAAGATCAGCAGACCAACTCGATCATCCTGAGCGCGAGCGCCGCCAACATCGCCGCGCTGCGCGAGATCGTCGACATTCTCGACACGCTGCCCATCGGCGACCAGGTGACGATCCGCATCTTCCATCTCGATTCGGCTGACGCGCGGCAGATGCAGGATGTGCTGCGCAACCTCTTCCAGCAGGGGCAGGCGGTGAGTCGGGCGCTGGGCTCGCGCCGCCAGACCTTGCCGCCAACCACGACGGGGTACGCCCTCGCCGGCGAGATCGGCATCTCGACGGACGAGCGAACCAACGCCCTGATTGTGGCCGGCCGCGAGGAAGCGGTAGCGCTGGTCGAGGTGCTGATCACGGAACTGGACAGCGATGAGGCTGCCCGCTGGGTCGAGCCGCGCGTGATTCAGCTCGTGCACGCCGACGCGGTGGATCTCGCCGACACGCTCCGGATGATCCTCGTCGAGGGACAGCGCAATCTGCCGCAGTCGACGGCGATTCAGCGGCAGGTGTCGCGCCTGCGCATCGTGCGCGAAGGCGGCGAGCCGCTGACCACGGACGTCTTCACGCCCATGTCGCGCCTGCTGATCCAGCCCGATGACAACATGAACGCGCTGATCGTGGTGGGGACGACGGCGAACGTCGACGCGGTGGCGGAGCTGGTGAGCCAGCTCGACACGCCCGCCGCCTCGCCCAATGCCACGGTGCGGATCTATCCGCTGGAGCACGGCGACGCCGAGCGCGTCAGCCGCACGATCGAGGAGTTCTTCCGCGACCAGGAGCGCAGCGGCCTGATCCGCGAGGAGGACGCGGTGCACGTGGCGACGGACCAGCGCACCAACACGCTGATCATCTCGACCAGCCCGCGCAGCTTCACGGTGCTGGAGAACTTGCTCGAGACGCTCGATTCGGCGACGCCCAACCCGACGGTCGGCGTGCACGTGGTCTCCGTGCCGGGCTCGGATGTCGAACGCCTGGCGGACCGGATCGAGACGATCATGCGCGACCGGCGCGCGGCGCTCGGGGCGTCGGCGACGGACAGCGATCGCGTGTCGATTCAGCCTGACCGGGGGTCGAATTCGCTGATCATCGCCGCCAGCGACGACAACCTGGCGACGATCCAGCGGATCATCGACCTCTTGACGCGGGCGGAGCTGGAGGCGGCGGAGCAGGGCAAGAGCTTCGTCGTCCTGCCGCTCAAGGCGGCGCAGGCGGAGCAGGTCGTTCGCACGCTGCGCGAACTCTACGTCGATCAGATCAACCGCACGCGCGGCGAGAACACGTTGAGCGTTTCCGCGGACGAGCGCCTCAACTCGGTGCTCGTCTCCGGCATCGCCGAGGACATCGCCGAGATCGAGAGCCTCGTCAAGGTGCTCGACGAGGCGCCGACGCACACCGTGCGCGAGATCCGCATTCTCGAACTCAAAGCCGCCAACGCCCTCGAGATGGAGAGCCTGCTGCGCAGCGTGCTCAGCGGCCGCAGCGTGGCGCTGCGTGGCGGAACGATGCGGCAGGCGACGATGCTGCGCTTCATGGCCGCCAAGGAGATGGAGTCCAGGACGGGCGAAGAGCTGACCGAGGCACAGATCACCTCGGCGATCCAGGAACAGATCAGCATTACGCCGGACGTGCGAACCAACGCGCTGATCGTCGCCGCCCCCAGCGAGTCGATCGATCTGATCGAGGCGATCGTCAACGAACTGGACAGCAGCAAGGGCGGCGATCGCAAGATCGAGATCTTCGAACTGGTCAACGCCGACGCCGAGCAGATGGCGGAACTGCTGGCAGAGCTGTTTTCGCTGCGGCAGCAGGGCCGGATCTACATCCTGACGCCGCGCGCCGTGGGCTCGCTGGAGCCGCAGCCGGATGAGGAGGCGCCCGCGCCGCCCGGCGGGCTGGCCGGCGCGGAGCTGACCGCCGTGCCCGATGAGCGCCAGCAGCTTTCGATTACGGTCGATCCGCGCACCAACAGCCTGCTGGTTTCGGGGACGGAGCGCTACATGGAGCTCGTCTCCAACGTCATCACCGAACTCGACAACAAGATCGCCAACGAGCGAGAGACGGACGTCATTCGCCTCAAGAACGCCAAGGCGATCGAAGTGGCGGGCGTGCTGGAGGAGTTCGTCAGCCGGGAGCAGGAGCGCATCCTGCGGCTGCTGGGACCGGATCGCACGGGCTCGATGACGCGGCGACTGGAGCAGGAGATCAGCGTGGTGGGGGATGCGTTGTCGAACACGGTGCTGCTGAGCGCCTCGCCGCGCTACATCGACACGGTGCGCGACATCATCACCGAACTCGACGCCCCGCCGCCGCAGGTCATGATCCAGGTGGTTCTCGCGGAAGTGACGCTGGACAGCGACTTCCAGTGGGGCATGGACATCAATGTCGGCCCGTTCGGCAACGACGAGGCGCGGGCGTCGTCATCGTTCGGGCTGGGGTCGGCGGTGGCGACGGCGCTGGGTGTGCCGAATCTTGCCGTTTCCACGACGGATTTCTCGCTGCTCATTCGCGCCCTGCAGTCGCAGGGGCGCCTGGAGGTGCTGAGCCGCCCGCAGATCGCGGTCGCCAACAACGAAGAGGCGAACCTGCAGGTGGGCGAGGAGATCAGCCTGGCGACAAGTGTTCGCGTCAACGACAACGGCTCGACCGACAGCACCATCGAGCAGCGCAAGCTCGGCATCATCCTCAACGTCCTGCCCAGCATCAACGATGACGGCTTCGTCCGGCTGGAAGTGGCGCCCGAATTCTCGAACCTCTCGGCCCGCACGACGCAGATCTCCGAGGACTTCCAGGCGCCGGTCCTCAATGTGCGCACGATCAAGACGATCGTCACCGTCAAGGACGGGCAGACGGTCGTGATCGGCGGTCTCATCGAGAATCGCGCCGAGCGCCGCAACGCCAAGGTGCCATTCTTCGGCGACATTCCCATCCTCGGCGTACCCTTCCGCTCGGAAGTGGTGCGGCGCACGAAGACGGAACTGCTCGTGCTGCTCACGCCGCACATCCTGCGCCAGCCCGACGCCTACGATCTCAAGACCGAGCACGAACTGCGCCTGCTGAACATTCCGGAGGAGCGCAAGGAAGTGCTGCGCGGCAGCGACTTCAGCGACATGGATCCCTTCGACTTCGAAGCGGACGGGCCGTTCCTCGGAGAAGACCAGAAGCGGCGCGAGGATGAACCGACTGATCTGCAGGAGGAGGTCGAGGCGTTCCAGGAAGCGACCGACGGCGCGAGCGAGGCGGAACAGGAGGAGAGCGAACCGGGCGACGAGATCGACGAGACGGCAGAGCCAAGCGAGGATGAGCCGGACCCCGTGCCGCCGGCCCTGCTGCACTTCTAAGCCATGAAGAATCGAGAGCTGATGCGAAGAGGTCGTCCGTCCCGCACCTGCACGCAGGTGCGGCTGTGGGTCGCGCTGGCGGGTGCTGCGGCGCTGAGCGGGTGCGTCATCGAAGGCGAGCCGCTCCCCGACCCGCCCAAGCCCCCACCCGCGCAGCCGGCCGGGCTCGTCGCCGACACGCTCATCGTCGCCCCCGAGGCGATGATCGCCGACACCAATCACAACGGCTACGGCGACACGGTGCGCCTCATCGCCTACCTCTTCGCCGCCCGCTCGAGCTACGCGCCGTCACTGCGCCACGAGGGCACGTTCGTCTTCTCGCTCTACCCGTCGGGGACGGCCCTGGAGCCGGGCTCGCAGCCCGTCGCCCAGTGGCGCTTCGAGCCGGAAGAGACGCGCGCGCACCTGCGTCGCCACGATGTGGGCCCGAACTACGCCTTTGATCTGTCGCTGCTGGAGTTGGGCATGAGCGATCGCCTGCCCACGGTCGGCGTGGATCTGCTCGGCGAGTTCATCCTGACGGACGGCACGGTGATCCGCAGCCGCGACATCTCGAGCGTCCTGCTCGGCCGGACGGGGGGGTGAGGGCGGAAACGCTGCAGGCGCGAAAAAGCGCCCCGCGCTGGGCGGGGCGCTTGGAATGGTTGGGGGTGAGCGGCGCGACTCAGGGGCCGCGGCGGTGCACTGGCGGCGTCAGCAGTTCTGGCCGTACATGCCGAGCAATTCGCCGAGGTCGGCCTGGTCGGTGTCGCCGTCGCCGTCGATGTCGCCGCCGTCGTCCTGGCCGTAGGAGCCGAGCAACTCGCCGAGGTCGTCCTGTCCGACGTAGCCGTCGCCGGTGAGGTCGGCGGGGCAGGGCACGTCGAGGGCTTCCACGGTGCGGCGGGCGTTGATGCGACCGTAACCGAAGTAAATGTCAAAGCCCGGGTTGCCGAGGTCGTCGGCATTGTCGCGCAAGAGGGCGCGGATCTCGTCGGGCGTGAGCGTGGGATCGATGGTGAGGCACAGCGCCGCCAGGCCGCAGACGTGCGGCGAGGACATGGAGGTGCCGGTGAGCCAGTCGTAGGCGTTCGGGCTGTTGTTGAGGCAGGAGTAGACATCGACGCCGGGCGCGGCGACGTCAATCCAGTTGCCGTAGTTCGAGGAGGTGTAGCGCTGGTCGAAGCGGTCGGTGCCGGAGACGGCGATGGCGTTGGTGTAGGCGGCGGGATAGAACAGGCTGGAGGAGTTGTAATTGCCCGCAGCGCAGATGACGGCCATGCCATTGTTGTAGGCGTAGTCGACGCCGGCCGCGAGGTCCGGTGTGCCGCCGCCGCCGCCGCCGGAGATGTTGTAGACGGCGGCGCCGTTGTCGACAGCGTAGTAGAGCGACTCGGCGAGTGCTTCCCAGGTGCCGCCCCAGGTGCCGAAGACCTTGATGGGCATGATGGTGACCTGGGCCATGCCGGCGATGCCCTTGGTGTTGTTGGTGCGGGCGGCGAGGATGCCGGAGACGTGGCTGCCGTGGCCGCCATCGTCCCAGATGTTGTTGGTGCCGCTGTAGGGATTCCAGCCGTTCACATCGTCGATGTAGCCGTTGTTGTCATCATCGATGCCGTTGCCGGGGATATCGTCGTCGTTGACCCAGAGCATGCCCTGGAGGTCTTCGTGGTTGTAGTTGAAGCCGGTGTCAGCGACGGCGACGACGGTGGTGTTGGCGCCCATTTCGGTGTCCCAGGCTGCGGGCGCCTCGATGATCTGCGGGCCGTACTGCGTGCCGTCCAGGTACTGCGGGTCATCGGGATCGAAGGCGGGGACGGTGAGCCAGTTGGGGTTGGCGTAGCGCACGCCCGGCAGGTTCTGGATCTGCAGCGAGGCGGCGAGCGCGTCGACGCCAGTCGGCAGCGTCACGATCCGCACCAGGGCGAGCGGGTGCACACCGGTCGGATCGTTCTTGGGATGCGGCGCGTGGCGCATGCCGCGGACGGCGGTGACGCCGTAGGCGCTGCTGATCGCGTCAAGCTGGTCATTCGTGGGAACGTTGTCGAAGGTGATGATGACCTCGCCGGGCACGTAGTCGGCGGTGAGGTCGACGCCGGTCGGCGGCGCGATCGGGGTCTGCACTGAGCCGGAGTCGGCCAGCGCCATCGGTGTAACGGCGAGGCTCGCGGCGGCGATCAGGTGACAGCAACGGGATCTCTTCTGCACGGTATCTCTCCTCAGGTCGAAGCCGGTGTAAAATGAAATGTCGACAGTCAGCCCTGCCGCGGCAGGAAGAAGCGGCTGGGCAAGAGCGAAAGTCTCTGCTCTGACTGTAGCGCGAATTCGCAAGCGCACAACCGCAGATCCGCTAATTTCGCCAACGAAACGTCCCGATAACGAAAGAGCCCGCACGAGGGCTCTCGTGCGGGCCAAAGAGATGCTGGGTGTCTCCATTTGCAGCGGGCCTGGTTTCCCAGCGACTCCGGCGTCACGGCGCTGCGAGCGCCGCGGAGGGGCGCCGCCGCGCTAACTAACAGCCCTGGCCGTAGTTGCCGAGGAGGATGCCCAGGT
>CAZZPX010000148.1:0-7319 GCA_964655955.1 uncultured Phycisphaerales bacterium
TCGCCATATTCGCCCTGACCTGGCCCGTCAATCTGCTGCGCAGGAATGTCTAATGACTAATGAGAGGCTGCGCCGCTGCGCTGCCTTTCTCGTTAGTCATTAGGCATTCGCCATTCGCCTCAATACCCAATGGCGCAGCCGTCCTTGCGCGGATCGCTGGCGCCGAGGTAGCCGTCACCTTCTCGCATTGCGAATTGTCCGCCGCCCATCTGGCCGTCAAAGCGGTCCACGACTTCGAGTTCGTGGCCCATCTTCCGCAACGACTCGTAGAGATTCTGGTCGAATCCCTGCTCGATGAGCACCCGCTTGCCCGTCACGACCTGCCAGCGCGGCGCGTCGAGGGCCGCCTGGGCGTTCTGACCGTCGAGCGTGAGGTGCAGCACCATCTGCACGTGTCCCTGCGGCTGCATCTGCCCGCCCATGACGCCGAAGGCGGCGAGGGGCGTTCCCTCCCGCGTGAGAAAGCCGGGGATGATGGTGTGGAAGGGTCGCTTGCCGGGCGCGACCTCATTGGGATGGCCGGGCCTGAGCGTGAAGCAGGCGCCGCGGTTCTGCAGCGCGATGCCCGTGCCGGGGATGACGATCCCTGAGCCGAATCCCATGTAATTCGACTGGATGTAAGAGACCAGCAATCCATCGGCGTCGGCGGTGCAGAGATAGACGGTGCCGCCTCGTGCGGGCTTGCTCGCATCGACGAGCGTTGCGCGCCTTGCATCGACGCGCTTCGCCAGATCGCGCAGGCGCTCCCGGTCGAGCAGTTCGTTGGTCGTCATGCGCATCGCGGTCGGATCGGCGAAGTGCTGGTGGGCGTCGGCGAGGCCCAGCTTCATCGCCTCGATCGAGAGGTGCAGGCGCTGCGGTGAGTCGGTCACTGTGTCGGCGACGGGTAGGTGCTCGAGGATGCCCAGCGCGATCGACGCCGCCATGCCCTGACCGTTGGGCGGAATCTCGAAGAGCGTCAGGCCGCGGTAGTCGATCGTCTCCAGTTCGACCCACTCCGCTTCGTGCGAGCGCAGGTCTTCGAGACGAAACGCAGCGCCGTCAGCTTCGGCGGCGGCGGCGATCCGCTTCGCCAGGTCGCCGCGGTAGAACGATTCGCCAGTTGTCTTCGCGATCTCTTCCAGCGTGCGCGCGTGATCTTCACTCTTGAACATCTCTCCGGGATGCGGGGCCCGGCCGCTGGGGGCGAAGGTCCGCATCCAGGCGTCGAAGCCCTCGTAGTACTTGAATGCGCGGCCCCAGGCCGCCGCGGTGATGGGGGAGACGGCGTAGCCTTCGCGCGCGTAGTCGATCGCCGGCTCGAAGAGTTCCGCGAAGGGGAGCTTGCCGAAACGCTGTGACAGTTCCATCCAGGCGGAGACGGCTCCGGGCGTGGTGACCGGATCCCAGCCGCGCGTCGGCATGTGCTGCATGTCGGCGAACTTCGCGGTGTCGAGGCCGAGCGGCGACTTGCCGCTGCCGTTGAGTCCGTGCAGCTTCTCGCCGTCGCAGACGATGGCGAAGGCGTCGCTGCCGATGCCGTTGCTGGTCGGCTCGACGACGGTGAGCGCAATGGCGGCGGCGAGGGCCGCGTCGACGGCGTTGCCGCCCCTGAGCAGCATGCGCATCCCCGCAGAGGCGGCGAGCGGCTGCGATGTCGCCACGACGTTCTTCGCCAGGACCGGCATGCGCTGCGAACGGTAGGGGAAGGACCAGTAGTTCTCGTTCATGAGCGCATCCTACCGCGTCCGAAGGAGGGCGGTGCGAAATGGCGTGAACCACGGAGAATCCAGCAATGTTTAGCCGCGACTCGGAGGAAGCGTCACTTGCGACGCACTTCGGCAGCGGTAACATCGCGCCCGGAGAGGAGCGTGCGCCTCGCACAGCGCTCCATTCCATCTCCATGCACGGCAGATCGCGGCGTGCTCCTCTGCGGGAAGCGATCTCGTCCTTGGCGCGGTGAGCAGATGCGGCGCTTCCCTTTGAGTCGCGTCTAAACTTCGCGCGGGCGCATCGCCGCTTCGATCCAGCCGCCGCCGAGAACGATCTGATCCGTTTCGGCGTCGTAGCAGACAACGGCCTGGCCCGGGGCGACGGCGTGCTGCGCTTCGTCAAAGCGCACCTCGAGTGCATCGCCATCAGTCGCGCGGACTTCCGCGGGGAGGGCGTCGGCGTTGTAGCGGATCTGGGCGCGGCAGGGCGTCCACTGGCGCGGCGGGTCGATCAGCCAATTCGTTTCCCGTGCCGTCAGGCCGCGCGCCGCCAGTGCGTCGCGCGGGCCGACCGTGATCGTGTTTTTCCGCGGATTCTTGTCGACGACGTAGATCGGATAGCCCAGTGCGACGCCCACGCCGCGGCGCTGGCCGATGGTGAAGTGCTGGTGCCCGGCGTGTTCGCCGACGGTGACGCCGCTGGTGTCGACGATCGCGCCCGCTTCGAACGCCTCCGGCGTGCGGCGCTTGAGCAGACCCGCATAGTCGTTGTCGGGCACGAAGCAGATCTCCTGCGAATCCGGCTTGTCGTAGACGGGCAGGTCGAACGCCGCCGCCATCGCGCGCACAGCGTTCTTCTCATACTCGCCAATGGGCAGGAGCATTTCGCGCAGCCGGCCCGGGCGAGCGCCGAAGAGCACGTACGATTGATCCTTGCCGCCATCGATGCCGCGCCGCAGCATCGGCCGCGCCACATCGGAACGATCGATCCTCGCATAGTGTCCCGAAGCGACGTAGTCCGCGTCAATCTGCCTGGCGTACTCGTGCAGCTTGCCGAATTTGAGCCAGTCGTTGCAGCGCACGCACGGATTGGGCGTGCGGCCGGCGTTGTACTCGGCGGTGAAGTAGTCGATGATTCGCCCGAACTCGCGCTTGAAGTTGCAGACGTAGAAGGGAATGCCCAGCCGGGCGGCGACGAGTCGGGCGTCGTTGGCGTCGCCGACCGAGCAGCATCCCTGCTTGCCGATCTTGAGCTTACGGGGATCGCAAGCCGACTCGCCGTCGACCAGGCCCTGAAGTTCCTCACCGGGCGAGCCGAGGCGCATGAAGCAGCCGACGACGTCGTAGCCTTCCTCGAGCAGCAGCGCCGCGGCCACCGAGGAATCGACGCCGCCCGACATGGCGACCAGCACCTTCTGCTTCGCACAGGACATGGCGGGATTGTAGGCGGGGGCGGCGGGCCGACGCACGACAGCGCTGGGCCATGCACGCGCGCCGCTCCGGCGCCTCGCGGTCAGACACGGCGTCGCTCCGCACGGAGACGGGCGAGCAGCGTCCGTAAGCCCCCTACGCCGCCGAGCGTGCCCGCGCCTGCAGATGCTTGCGGATGAGATCGAGCAGCGTGCCCCAGTGGATGGGCTTGGTGGCGTAGTCATCGCAGCCCGCCGCCAGACACTTCTCCCGGTCGCCGGCCATGGCGTGCGCCGTGAGCGCGATGATCGGCAGGCTGCATTGCCGGTTTCGCAGTTCCCGGGTGGCCGCGTACCCATCCATCTGCGGCATCTGCATGTCCATCACGACCAGGTCATAGGCCGTTCCGTTGGCTTGAGCCTCGACGACCATGTCGCAGGCGATCTTGCCGTTGGCGGCGAGATCGATGTCGAGTCCCGCCTTGCCCAGCATGTGCGCGATGAGCCGCTGATTGTCCGGACCGTCCTCCGCGACGAGAACCCGGCCGCGCAGTGGCGCGGCGCGTTCGACTTGCGCGCGAGCCGGCGTTGCGGAATCGTCACCGGCGGGCGCGGCAGCCTGTTCGGGTGAGTCGACGAAGTCCGCCTCGTCGAGAGGGCCGGGATCGATGCTGACGGTGAAGCGCGTGCCCACGCCGAGCTCGCTGCGCACGCTGATGTCGCCGCCGAGCATCTTGGCGAGGCGTCGCGAGATCGTCAGTCCCAGCCCGGTCCCGCCGAAGCGCCGCGCCATGGAGGTATCCGCCTGCGTGAACGGCTGGAAGAGGTGCAGCAGGCGATCCGCGGCGATGCCGATGCCCGTGTCGATGACATCGATGAGCAGCCTGGGCTTGTCGTCCGGCTTGGGATCCTGGCGCACGACGATCTCGATGAAGCCCTCGTCAGTGAACTTCACCGCGTTGCCCACCAGGTTGAGCAGGATCTGCCGCAGCCGCACCGGATCGCTGTACACGAAGCGCGGCAGGGGGCAGTCGAAGCGCACCTTCATCTCGACGCCCTTGTCCGCGGCGCGCACGCGCATGAGCGAAGCCACCTCCTCGACGACCCGCCACATCGACACCCGTTCGGGCTCGATCTGCATCTTGCCGGCTTCGATCTTGGAGATGTCGAGGATGTCGTTGATGATGCTGAGCAGGTGCTTGCCGTTGCGGCGAATCGTCTCCACGGCGCTGCGGGCGTCCTGTGAGTCGTCGCAGTAGTCCAGAAGCAGATCCGCGAATCCGAGGATCGCGGTCATCGGCGTGCGAATCTCGTGACTCATGTTGGCGAGGAATTCGCTCTTCGTGCGGTTGGCGTCCTCAGCCGCGCGCCTGGCCCGCTGCATCTGCTCCGCGGCATGCTTCTGGTCGCTGATGTCGACGAAGTTCTCGACCAGCAGGCGCCGGCCGTTGTGCGTGATCGGGGTCACGGTCTTCAGCACGGGAACGATGCGGCCGGACTTCGTGACGATCTCGCGCTCGTCGCGGTCGAGGGTCTGGCCCAGATCGACGATCGGGCAACTTCCGTGGGCGTGGCGGCAGATGTGGTCGAAGCAGGGCCGGCCGATCGCCTCCTCGCGCGTCACCTCGAAGAGTTGCAGGGCAGCGGGATTGGCGTCGACGATCTCGTGCGATTCGGCGTCGACGATGATGATGCCCGACTGCACCGAGCGCAGAATCGCCCGCAGCCGCTCCTCGTTGCTGCGCAGTTCCTGGTCGGCGCGGCGCTGCTGGGTGATGTCGGTGACGGTGCCGCGATAGCCCCGGTACTCGCCGCTCTGCGAGAAGATGGGGACGCCCGAGACCGCGACGATGACCTCGCGTCCGTCCTTGTGACGCATCGCGTGTTCGAGCGCGCGAAAGGGGGCGCACTCGGCGGCGTGCGCTTCAAAGATGCGCCGCACCCGCGCTCCCTCCGCCGGCTCCATGAGATCGAAGGGCGAACAGCCGACCACCTCGCTGCGCTCGTAGCCGAGCAGTTGCTCGACGTGGCCGCTGGTGTAGGTGAAACGGGCGGAGGGATCCATCTCCCACACCCAGTCGGTCGTGGTCTCGATCAGCGCGTCGTGCCAGGCCTCGCTGGCGCGCAGTGAGCGCAGCGTCTCGGCGACGCGGCGGTTGGCGGCGGAAAGGGCGTCGTTCTTCTCCGAGAGCAATCGCATCTGGGCGTTGACGCCCCGAACGATGCAGCGCGCGAAGATCAGCACGATGCTGACCGCGGTCAGGCCGACGCCCACGATCACGAGCCAGGCCCGGCGAAAGCCCGCCTCGGCGTCGCTCATGAGCCGCTGCGTCGAGGCGAGCGTCTCATACAGCAGCGCCGCCTGGCTCCTCCGCGCCCGGGCGAAGGCGGTGTCCACGCGTGCGCGCAACGCTTCCGCCTCCGAGCGCTCGTCCGCCTCGGCGTGCGCGCTCCAGGCCAACACGTCGTCGCGCACCTCGCGCAGTTGCTTGATGTCGGCGAGCAGCGCCCGCCGCGTCGCCTGCGAGATGAACTGGCCCTGCGGGTCGAGGTTGGCGTTGGCGGGCAGCGCTGCCTCTTCCAGCCAGCCGGTGGGCCGCTCCGGGTTCGACAGGCCGGCAAGCGCCGCGTCAAGCTCCGCTCTGCCCCGCGGCAGCGCCTGCTGGGCGCGTAGCACGGCGCGCGTGAGCCGCGCCTGGTGCTGCGAACTCGCCTCGCGGTCGAGGCGCGTGTGCTGCAGCACCGCGCCGAAGACGAGCAGCGTCGCCACGCCGGCGCCGATGCTGACGGCGACGACGGACCACACCTGTCGGGCAACGCCGTGCTTGCTGATCATGATGCCCACCCGCAGCAGGGGTGCGGACGACCAGCGCTCTGAGCGCGGGCCAAGACGGCCGTGCCACCGGCTCGCCGCCGCTGCATCGCCCGACAGGCTGGCTGGTTCACGCTCCGCCACATCGGATCGGCGTTCCTCTCCGCACTACTCCCGTTCCCCGCCGGCCGCCTGATAACCGCGGCGCTGTGGGAACGCACGCCGTCCACTTCGACCGTTTCCCCGAGCACGATTCACGCCGTGGCAGTTGCGGCGTGCTGATTCGCGCTTCGCCGCCCGCGCGACCCGTGCTGCCTCACAGTCGGCCCCGCGCAGCAGATGTGGGCGCGGGTGTCGCCAGGCTCCGGCGTGCCAACGCTCCCGCAGGCGTCGACGCCTCCGCGTGCGTGGTTCTCGGTCCTTCCCGGCGCGGGCTCAGTGACCTGTAAGCGTGTTGGGCACGCACCAGAGTTTGCCCGGGCTCTGGCTCAGTTCCTCTGCCCACTGCTGGTTGGTCATCCATTCGATGTGGCCGTCGATGAAGGCGACGGAAGAGCCCTTGCCGTGACGATCGGTGAGCGCGTCTTCATAGGGATAGCTCGAACCGTCGTTCCACGACTCGTCGTCGTCCCAGTGCTCCGAGCCCTCCCAGAAGATGAGCGCCCAGGGGGCGAACTGCTCGACGCGAAAAGTCCGGTCTTCCCGGCCGAACCCCGTCACCGCGCCGTTCATGAGAAAGCTGGTCATGACCTGGCTGTAGCGGCGGGTCTCCTCCCGGTGCGAGGGACAGTGATAGACCTCGCCGTTCTTGAGGTACTTCCAGACCATGCCGGTCTCGCGATACTCCTCGCGGTAGCGGATGGGGTACTTGTAGAGCCACCCGCCGCCGAAGTGACGATCCTGGGCGCGCCAGTTGGGAGGCGGCATAGCGTCGGTCCAGTCGCCGGCGTAGAGGAAGCAGGCGGTGGTGAGCTGCCGCAGATTCGACTGGCAACGCGTGGCGCGGGCGAGTTCGCGGGCCTTCTTGAAGGCGGGAAAGAGCAGCGCGATGAGGATCGCGATGACAGCGATGACCACGAGCAATTCGATCAGCGTGAATCCTCTGCGTCGGGGCACGATTCACCTCGTCGGGGGACCGCGGGCGGGTCTCTCTAAGCGCCGAGCAGCGGCCGGGCGCGACCACGTCCAGGTATATCAGCGGAGCCGCGGGGCGGCAACGGTCTTGTTGAGTTGAGATCGTTTCGCAAGGGCGGTGGGGCTTCAAATGAGCGTGTCCGACGCGGCAGCGGACGGGACAGGTGCGGTCGCGTGAAACGTGGTAGTGCTTTACCATTCGCCCAGCAGCCGTGCCGGTGCGGATCGGCAGGGCACGTCGGGGCTGCGGGGACAACCTGAAAGGGACCACAT
>CAZZPX010000149.1:0-7282 GCA_964655955.1 uncultured Phycisphaerales bacterium
GACGGTCGAGCGCATCATCGACATGTACCCGGCGAACCAGCAGAACCAGATTCGTTCGATGCTGGCAAACACCCTCCAGGCGGTGATCAGCCAGACGCTCTTCTCGCGCACCGACGTGCCGGGCATGGTCCCCGCTGTCGAGGTGCTCCTGTGTACGCCGGCCGTGCGCAACATCATTCGCGAGAACCGCACCTTCGAGATTCCCAACGTGATCGAGACGAACCGTGCGATCGGCATGTGCTCGCTGGATGCGTCGATCGCGGAGTTGTATTTCAACGGCATGATCAGCCGGGAGGATGCGATCGCCCAGGCGGCGTTCCCGGACAAGCTGGAGCGTCAGCTCGTCGCCTGAGGTTGGATGTGTCGGCAGCGCCCGCCGATGTGTAGGAAGGCGGGCGGGAGCGTAAGGAAGTCACGATGCCTCATTATCGCTACCAGGCGCGCAGTTCGGACGGCTCGGTGCAAAGCGGCGTGCTCAGCGCCGACAACGCCGTCACCGCCGCGGCCATCCTGCGCAATCAGGGGCATCACGTCCTCTCCCTGGCGCCGACGCAGTCGGCGGCGCTGCACGCCCGCTCGCTCAAGGAGAAGCTCAAGGCCCTGAACGTGGGATCCGGCCCGTCGCAGAAGGACGTGCTCGACTTCACCACGCAGCTCGCCGTCATGATCCGGGCCGGCATCTCGATCCGCGCCGCTCTCGACGGCATTGCGGACCAGACCGACAACCTCGCCTTCCGCAACATCCTGCACCAGCTCAAGAACGACGTGGAGTCGGGCAAGCAGTTCTCCGAGGCGATCGCCAAGCATCCCAAGCTCTTCAGCCTGCTCTACGTGAACATGGTGAAGGCGTCGGAGATGTCGGGCTCATTCGCCAAGATGCTCGATCGCATCGCCGCCTACATGGCCCAGCAGATCGAGACCCGCAAGATGGTCATCGGCGCGATGATCTATCCCGGCGTGATCGCCACCATGGCGGTCGGCGTGACGATCTTTCTGCTCACCTTCGTCCTGCCCAAGTTCGGCCAGGTGTTCAAGGGCAAGGAGGAACTGCTTCCCTGGGCCACGAACTTCCTCATGGGCCTCTCCAAGTGGCTGGTCAACTTCTGGTACATCCCGCTGCTCGGTTCGTTCGGCCTGCTCATCGGGCTCGTCCTCTTCGCGAAGACGGACTTCGGACGGCTCACGGTCGATCGTCTCAAACTCTCCATGCCGATCTTCCGCGGCATGTTCCGGTCGCTGTACATCAGCCGCAGTCTGCACACGATGGCGGAACTGCTCAACGCCGGCGTACCGATGCTCGACACGCTGCGGATCACGGGCGAGATCTCGGGCAATGCTCTGTACCGGGCGATGTGGCGCGGCGTGGCCAAGAGCGTCAAGGAAGGCAAGAAGATCGCCCAGCCGCTGCAGCGCTCGGGCCTGCTGCCCAAGGCGGTGGTGCAGATGGTGTCGGCGGGTGAGGAGTCCGGTAAGCTCGGCGAGGTGCTCAGCGAAATCAGCACGTTCTATGCCAAGCAGCTCAAGGACAACATCAAGGCTGTGACCTCGATGATTGAACCGATCATGATCATTGTGATGGGTGGGATCGTCGGATTCATCGCCATGGCGATCATCTTGCCCATCTTCAAGATGAGTTCGGTGGTTTCGTAACCGATGCTCAACAACGGTCCGGGGACGATGCGCAGTCTGACCAGGGAGGCGTGGAGCGAGGCGGCGGAGAGGATCTCATGACAACTCGACCCACAACTCCTCCTCCACGGCGAGCGCGCGTTCGACCAACCCATGCACTCGAGCGGGGCTTCACACTGCTCGAAACAGCGCTGGCGACGATCATTCTCGGCACCGGCGTCCTCGCGATCATCCAGGCCCAGCAGTATTTCTACCACCAGAACGCCTGGTCCACGCAGACCTCGACCGCGACGTTCCTCGCCTCGGAACTGCGCGAGCGGCTGTATCGCCTGCCGCGCCACGATCCGATCACGCGCGGCGACAGTTGGGGACCGGAGGCAGGCGAATACTCGCCGCAGGACTACGACGACCTTGACGACTTTGACGGCGCGGACTCCGCGGGAACCCTCTGGGAAGCGCCGTGGGACGGCGACGCCACGGGCCCCTTGGACTCGCGCGGCCGCGTCATCTCCGATATGCAGGGCTGGTCGCAGAAGGTCGAAGTGACCAACGTCGATCCGATGGCGATCTGGACGGAGATGTCGGACGGCTCCACTGAGATGGTGATGGTCACCGTCACGGTCTACTACCAGGGGAAATTCGATGCGTCGCCGATGGAGGTGACGAGCATGCACTGGATCAGCAGGCGCTGAGCCAGCAGCCGCGTGCGTGCCGGGGATCGAGATGATGCAAGCGGAGGCGACAGCGACGGAACGCAGGAGCGAGCCATGACGAACGAAACTCGCCGAACGCAGAAGAAGAAACTCACGAAGCGCCGCGGCAGGCAGGTCGATCGTCAAGGCGTCGCCTCGGTTCTCGCCATGATGTTCCTGGTGATCTTCGGATCGCTGGCGGCGACGATGGGAATCGTGGCGCAGGGGAACCTGCGCACCGCGCGCACCCACCTGCAGGTCAGCCGCGCCCTCGCCGCCGCCGAGGCGGGCCGGGACTATGCCGAGCGCAGGCTGGAGAAGGCGGTGCGCCGCTTCGTTCTCGATCGCGGCGAGATCACCGAGGAATTGGCGCTGGATCTGTGGATGGGTACGTACGATTCGGGCGACGGCACGATCGAGGTGCGCGACCCCGACGACTTCACGGAAACGCTGGCAGCGCGCGGCATCGCCGAGGCGCTCGCCAATGCCCACGCAGCCGAATCGCACCAGGTCTACGGCAAGGTCCCCAATGACGACGACCTGCCCTTCATCGACGAGACGACGGGGCAGTTGGTGACCCGGCCGATCGGCTTCGATCAGTACGGCGAGCCGAACTTCCAGGTGATCTACACGCCCCTCGCCGACGCGCGTTACGTGCGCGTGACGGTGATCGGCCGCGACGCCGACGTGCAGCGCGCCATCAGCATCGACTATCAGCTCGCCAAGCGCCTCAAGTACGCCATCATGTCGCCCAACCGCATCATGCTGGGCAAGAACGTGCACGTCGAGGGGAGCATCGGCTCCAGCTACGACACGCTGGATGTGGCGAACGGCCATCCACTCATCGCGGTGAGCGACTTCCAGCATCTTTCCTCCAGCCTGGACAGCGACCTCGACGCGCTGCACGACAACCTGCCCACGTACGATGTGGACGGCGACGGCCGGCTGCGCGTCGGACACAGCGTCGAGAGCACCGGGATTCCCGGCGGCGCGTTCGACGCCGACGGCGACGGGTACGTCGATGAATTCGATCTCTTCATGGCTGAATTCGACACGATCAGCACCGACGCGCGTGTTGTCTACGATTCCGATTTGGCGCAGGACGCGGGGTATCCCGGGCTGAGCGAGGAATTCGACGTCGACCTCGATCTGGCGGTCCTTCTCGACAATGCCTTCGCCGACCGCAACCGCGACGGCGTGGTCGACGACAAGGACGTGGCCCTGGGGTACAACGACGGCATCCTCGATCGCCTGGACAACTTCGCCAAGGTGCACGGCTCGTTCGGCTTCACCGTCTCGGCGCAGGACTGGGCGGACGCGCAGGGAGGCGACCACTGGCAGCGCTACATCCACGGCTCCCGCAAGCCCGACCGCTATGAGCCGGCGGTGGAGTTCGGCGTGTCGGAAGATGACCTGCTGGCGCTCGAGGCTGCGGACTTCACCGAGAGCCAGAACGGCATCGCCGCCATTGCCGAAGCGGGCCAGAACTTCCAGTCGCAGGTGAACGCGCAGATCGGCGTGGGCGATGCGGAATACATCGCGCCCGACGACGACACCTGGGAACGCGTCCCCTGGCGCTCGCCCGGTTTCTACGACTGGTACCAGCGGCCGATCTATCGCAACATGACCTTCAAAAACGTCGTCATCCCCAGGGGGAACAACGGCCTGTTCGAGAATTGCACCTTCATCGGCGCAACCAAGATCGAATGCTACTCCGACAACACGCACGTCAACTGGAACTACTACGGCACGAAGGAGCGCGCCCCGGACGGGACCTTCCACGAGAAGTATGAGATCCTCGACAAGGAGGACATCCCGGACGGGCAGCAGGACTTCTACACCAACTACGACGAGCTTCCCGACGCCCTCTACATCGACGGAGAGCGCGTACGCGACACGAAGCCCTGGTCCAACAACGTGCGTTTCCACGACTGCGAGGTCCGCGGCTCCGTTGTGACCACGGCGACGCAGACGTTCACGCACGTGCGCAACAAGGTGCAATTCACCGGCGCTACGGTCTTCGTCGAGCCGAGCGTGGGCGGCGACGGCGACGTCACGCAGGATGAATACGATGCGCTCAAGCGCAGCAGCCTCATGGCCCCGGGCTACTCCGTCGACATCGGCACCTTCAACAGCCCCGCCAGCCAGGATGTCAACCTGCGCGGCACGATCATCAGCGGCGTGCTCGACATCCGCGGCAATGCCTCCATCGTCGGCGCGCTGCTCATGACCTACGCGCCCGTCGTCGGCGAAGGAGCGCTCTCCTACGGCGGCAACCCCGCCAGCTTCAACTCCACCTTCGGCTACTTCGGACCGGACGACGGCGACGGCGAGTCCATGGCTCCCCATACCCTCACCGACACCGACGGCGACGGCGTCATCGATGTCGGCGAGGACTACGACGGCGATGGCGTCGCCGACCCCTGGCAGGGGTACGCCAAGATCAACATCATCTACGATCCCGACATCCCCCTCCCTGACGGCCTCATGACCCCGCTGCACGTCGTGATCGATCCCTACAGCTATCGGGAGGGACTGTGATACGATGCCAAGCGAGAACGATCGACGGCGGCAGAACGGAAATGTCGAAACCCGAATGGCGAATGTCGAATGGCGGCAATGACTGCGTCACCTCGACCTCGTCATTGGACATGCGTCATTCGTCATTCCGCCGCCGCGGCGCGTTCAGCATGATCGAAATGCTGCTCGCCCTCGCCATCACCGCCTCGCTGCTCACCGCCACCATGGTGGCGCTCAACGCGTCCTTCAAGGGATACCAGATGACGACGGAGTCCGCGTCGACGCACGTGGTCTCCCGAATCATGATGCATCGGCTTCTGGCGATGATCCGCACGGGCACCGAGTTCGGGCCGTTCCCCGTCAACCCGCTCATCGAGCCGACCGTCACCTCGGATTATATTCAGCTTCTCACCGAGGACGGCCAGGTCATTGAGATCCGATACGACGCCGACGCCCAGCAGATCAACGCGGTCATCAGTCCCGGGACCGCCGACGAAGAGATCCAGCCGATGCTGGGCGGCGTGTCGGCGTGCTCGTTCGAGCTGACCTATGACATCGGGCCTCGTCTGCGGCAGGCGTCGGTCGACATCACGATCGAGCCGAACGATGACGTGAGTTTGTCCCTGGAAGGCGATGAAGGCGTGCCGCCGATTCGGCTGGTCGCGTCCGTCTCGCCTCGCCGCCTTGACGAGTAACCGCAATGCGAAAGGACGCCTGATCCGTTAGGACCAGGCGCCCGGTTTGCCACAAAGACGTTCGGCCGCGAACGCTTGCCTGTGCCTAGCGCTTGCGCCGACTCGTCAGCAGACCGAAGCCTGCGAGCGCCATGGGCGCGAACGACCCCGGAGCAGGGATATCAACAGTAACCATGGCCATGGAGATGCCGCCGAAGGCGTTGCTTGGATCGATCTGGTTCACGCCGTCCCAGAGCAAATCGTCCTGGTTATAGCCGAGTTGCGGCTCGGCCTCCATGAGACCGAATAGCTTGGTGACCTGACTGGAGCGCCACTCGAAGCGAACGCGCCCCTTGGGAAGCACCGCCAGGTCCGAATCGAAGTAGACGTTGATGGTGTTGAAGCCCTGGTTGCCCGTGAGGTTGATGAGGTACGAGGAGATCTCCGTCTCGCCCGCTTCATCGTAGAAGCTCACATAGAGGCGGCCGTCCGCTCCATCCGCACCTTCGAACCCGGCGCGGAACGTGTGCCGCACCAGCGTCTGCGTCATGACGACGGACGAGTGCATCTCGTAGTCGTCTTCAAGATGGGACTGAAACTCATACTCGCCGGCGAAGTTGGCGCCATCGCCGTCGTTGTCCTCTCCTTCGAGCGAGTCGTAGTAGGTGTCGGGATCGCCGGAGCGTTCTCCGTCCTGGTTGGGCCACCAGGGAACCTCGCCGCGATTCTCGATCTCCCAGGACTCGCCGGTGAGCGGACTGACCATGTAGTAGAGGGGAGGCGGATCAGCATCCGCCGCGGCCAGGCCGGCTGTGGCGACCAGCAAGGCCGTAGATACAAATGTCTGCAGCGGCAATTTCATGCTCGCTCCTCTCTCGATACAACAGCTCTGCCGCACCGATCCCCTGTGCTTGGACCGGCCGGTAGTGCGAGGGCCAAAACGAAAACGACGCCAGACTATGCTGACGTGCTTCGTTGGTGCCCTCTCTGACTCGGTTGTCGGAAGTGGACCGCTCTGCCAACCTGACTCGAAAACAGAGCCGAATCCAGATCCCTGTGCATGCCCGCCGAGGCGGACACGCTGACTATACCTCAGTTCCGGGCGAGCACAACTGGTTTTGCGGCAGATCGCGCAAAATCACTTCACGCCCGGGTCAACGCAGCTTGCCTTGCCCGCACGATCGCCCCCCGCTGAGCCTGCCGGTTCCGGCGACGCCGAACTCCGAATAACCGGCGGATTTGCCGCCCAATCGCTATCATGCCCGGACCCTGCACCACGTACCAAGGAGTCCGGCAATGCGTATCTGGATCGACGGGCAGCTCTACCCCCAACAGGACGCGAAAATCAGCGTCTACGACCACGGGCTGCTCTACGGTGACGGCTGCTTCGAGGGCATCCGCATCTACAACCGCCGCATCTTCAAGTGCCGCTCCCACATCGACCGCCTCTTCCGCTCCGCCGAACTCATCCACCTCAAAATCCCCTATTCCAAGGATGAGATCGACAAGGTCATGCGCGACTGCATCGAGGCCAACAACATCACCAATGGCTACATCCGCCTCGTCGTCACGCGCGGGTACGGGGACCTCGGCCTCAACCCCTTCCTCTGCAAGCGGCCCACGGTCATCTGCATCGCCGACAAGATCCAACTCTATCCCGAGAGCTTCTACGAGGAAGGCCTCGGCGTCGTCACCGCCAAGCGCATCCGCGTCGATCCCCGGGCCCTCGACCCCGCCGTCAAGAGCCTCAACTACCTCAACAACATC
>CAZZPX010000150.1:0-7227 GCA_964655955.1 uncultured Phycisphaerales bacterium
ACCAGGCCTTCGCCGGTCCAGGGGCCGTTGTCGTACAGGGTGGCGGCGTTGGCGGAACCAGCGGCGGCGATGACGAGAATCATAGCAGTCTTCATAACGTGTCTTCCTCTTTTTTCTAACGATGTGGTTCTGAGAAACCGGTATCTCAGCGCGGCACACGCCGCGCCACGGGTATTGAGAGTTCGTCCTGCGCAGTTCGACGGAGTCGTAAGCTTCCTCTCCGGCCTTTCTGCCTTTTCCGGTCTGCGACGCGACGCGCGGGAACTACGAATCGCGAATGCCCAGAAACGTCCTCTGCCTGTAAGATGACCTCTTCAGCGCATATGTCAACCTCCTTTCCCGGGAAACGCATGCAAAAACTGATCTCTTCGAGATGAATGAGTCTGGTATTCAGAAGATATACGAGGAGTTTATCAGCGGTGCGCCCGGGGCGCTCTAGCGCATCAGGTCAGGCGTGATGCCCTGTTTCGCGCCTCCGCGGGAGGCCAGCCGTCGCCCGGCAGGCCCCCCTCGAGTCCGGCCCAGGCGGTAGAGTGCCCGCGACGGGCGCCAGAGCGGGGACGGCGTCCGGCAGGAGCGACCGCAATGACCGTGTTCTCCCTCTTTGCCTGCCTTGTCCTCGTTGCCTCACCCGGCCCCGCAGGCGAGCCGGCTGCTGAAAACCGGAGCGAAGCGCCCGAAACAGCGCTGCCCGCGCGCAACCTGATCTGGTACGACGAGCCGGCACGCCGCTGGACCGAGGCGCTGCCGGTCGGCAACGGGCGCCTGGGCGCCATGGTGTTCGGCGGCGTCGACGAGATTCATCTGCAACTCAATGAGGAGTCGGTCTGGGCCGGGCCCCCCGTTCCCGAGCACGCTGACGACCTGACCGGGCCCCTCGCCGAGGCACGCGAACTGTTCTTCGCGGGCAAACCCGCCGAAGGTGAGCGACTCATCCAGGCGCAGCTCCTTGCACCGCGCATTTCCCCGCGCAGTCACCAGACGCTGGGCGACCTGCACATCCGCATGCACTATCCCGGTCGAGAGCCGGTCATGCCCATTGCGATCGCCGGCTGGAGGCGGGGAACGGTCGGCGCTGACCAGGAGGAAGCGGCGCTGCGGCCCGGCTTCGACGCTGCCGCCTGGCCGCTCGCCGGCGAGGACCTCTCCATCCCCGAGCACTCGACCGTCGTCTTCCGCGCCGAATTCGAGTTGACCGACGCCCAGGTGTCCGCCGGCGGAGAATGGGAACTGCATGTCTCGCCGATCGATGATGCGTCCGTGCTCTGCCTGAATGGACGGCGGATCGGGGAGACGAGCGCCTGGAACCAGGCCTACCAGTTCGATGTGACCGAGGCCCTGCAGCCGGGGCGCAATCTCCTGGCCATCGCCGCCCGCAACGTCGGCGGGCCGGGACACATGGCGCGCGAGGTTGAGCTGCGCAGCCGTCTCGCCGTCGACGCCTATCGCCGTGAGCTGGACCTGGGCGCGGCGATCGCTGCAACGAGCTACGAAGTCGACGGCGTGGGCTACCGCTACGAGGTTTTCGCAACGCCTGTGGACGACGTGCTGGTGCTGCGGCTCGAGACGGATCAGCCAGGCGCGATCTCCTGCGATCTCACGCTGAGCCGGCCGGTTGACGCGACGGTGCGCGCGGCGGGAGCCTGCCGACTGCTGCTCAGCGGCAGGGCGAGTCACGGCGGCGAGCATCTCGGCACGCACTTCCAGGCGCTGCTCTGGGCGAAGCCGATCGGCGGCGAGAGCGAGACACTCGAGTCGCGGCTGCAGGTGCGCGGTGCGGACGCCCTGGTGCTTCTCCTCGCCGCGGGGACGGACTACAACGCCGCCGATCCCGGCAAGCCCGATGGCCTGCGCCTCGCCCGCAGCTTGCGTTGTGCCTGGGAGGCGGACAGCCGCGACTACCTCGACCTCCGCCGCGATCACGTCGCCGCACACCAGCACCTGTTCGAACGCGTTGCCCTCGACCTGGGGCCGAATCCGCATCCTGATCTGCCGACCGATGAGCGGCTCGAGCGCGTGCGCCGGGGCGAGACGGATCCGAACCTGGAAGCACTCTACTTTCAGTTCGGCCGGTATCTGCTGATCAGTTCATCGCGGCCCGGCTGCCTGCCCGCCAATCTGCAGGGAATCTGGAACGAGCACGTCGAGGCGCCCTGGAACGCGGACTATCACGTCAACATCAACCTGCAGATGAACTACTGGCCCGCAGAAGTGACGAACCTCTCCGAGTGCCACCTGCCGCTCTTCGACTTCATGCAGCGGCTGGTTCCCGACGGGCAGGAGCTGGCGCGCAAGCTCGGCTGCCGGGGCATGGCGCTCGGCCACGTCACGGACGTCTGGCACTGGGCGGCGGTCTTCGGTTACTGCCAGTACGGCATGTGGCCCATGGGCGCGGGGTGGCTCTCGGCGCACCCGATGGAGCACTTCCGCTTCACCGGCGATGCGCAGTTTCTGCGCGACGTTGCCTATCCCCTGCTGCAGCACGCCGCACTCTTCTACCTCGACTGGCTGGTGCGCGATCCGCAGACCGGTCTGCTGGTCTCCGGCCCGACCACGTCACCCGAGAACGCCTACCGCTTCGGCGAAGAGCGCCTCACCCTCTCCATGGGAACCTCGATGGACCAGCAGATCATCTGGGAGACGTTTACCAATACGCTCGAGGCGGCGGCTGTGCTTGGCGTCGAGGATGACTTCACCGCCGAGGTGCGCGCGGCGCTGGCCGATCTCGACCCGTCGCGCATCGGCAGCGATGGACGCATCATGGAGTGGGCGCGCGCGTACGACGAGGCGGAGCCGGGGCATCGGCACATGTCGCATCTCTACGGACTGCATCCCGGCTTCCAGTTCACCTGGAAGGACAGTCCCGAGTTTGTGCAGGCTGCCCGCGAGACGATTGAGGCGCGGCTGGCGCACGGCGGCGGACACACCGGCTGGTCGCGTGCCTGGCTGATCAACTTCGCGGCTCGCTTGTGCGACGGCGACTTCGCCCACGAGCAGGTGCGACTGCTGCTCGCCAAGTCCACCCATCCCAATCTCTTCGACAATCATCCGCCGTTTCAGATCGACGGCAACTTCGGCGGCACGGCGGGCATCGCCGAGATGCTGCTGCAGTCGCATGCGGGGGAGATTCACCTGCTCCCCGCCCTGCCCCGGGCGTGGCAGACGGGAAACGTGCGTGGGTTGTGCGCGCGGGGCGGCTTTGTCGTCGATCTCGCCTGGCGTGACGGCGCGTTGACCGAGGCGACGATCCATTCGAGGCTCGGCGGCCGCGCGACGTGTCGCTCCGGCGAAGCGACGCTCGAGCTGCGTCTTGCCGCAGGCGAGTCGCGCCGCCTGGGCGAGGCTGACTTTCAGCGCCCATAGCAAGGCCAGCCACGGAAGAGAAAACCCTCCCGCGGCTCGTTTTCTATGTTATTTCGGAAATCGTCGCGGCGGAGGGGTGCGGGGTCGTCGGCCGCGGCGCGGCCCCGTCGCGCGCAGGCGAAACCCAGGGCGCTGCGGCCCTGGGTTTCGGGAGGGTTCACGGGTGTCGCTGCGGGCGTACTCAGCCGAGCAACGTCAGCACGTTCTGCGGCTGGGCATTGGCGATCGAGAGCACGTTCATCGAGGCGTTCACCAGGATCTGCGAACGCGTGAGGCTCGCCGTCTCCGTGGCGAAATCGGTGTCGCGGATGACGGACTCAGCCGCGGTCGTGTTCTCGAAGGCGATGCCGAGCGAGCGTTGCGTCGCGCCGACGACGTTCTTCTGAAAGGCGCCGAGCCGGCCGCGGGTCGAACTGACCTGCTTGATGGCGGCGTCGACCACCTTCTGGGCGCTGCTGAGATCGCCGTCGACAAGGTTGAAGCTATTACCTGAGCCAAGATCGTCCAGATGTCCCGCCGTCGAGTCGCCCAGCGTGCGGACGGCGACGTTCTTGATGCCAAGCGAGACCTTGCCGGCGATGTCGACTTGGGGCGCGAGTTGGAAGTCCGCCCCGCCGCCGGTGATCGTGAAGGCATCGATGGTGCCGACGTCGAGAGCGCCCTGGCCGGCGGTCGAGCCGTCCAGCGTCATCTCGAGATCAAGAAAGTCGGAGCTGACCTGAATCTTGAGACCATTGGCCGTGGCGGTCAGGCCGTTGATTGCAGCGCCGACGTCCTGGCCGTAGTCCAGCACCGCGTTGGTGGCGGCGGAGAACTCGGAGTAGAGCGTCGTGCTCAGCGTGCCCGCGTCACCCGCCTCGAAGAGGTAGATGCCCGCGCCGGTAGCGTCGTCCAGCGTGCCGTGCTCGACCACCTTGACCGAGGCAAACGCGTCGTCGCCGAACTCCGTCGAGGCGAGGGTGATGCCCTTGCCCGAGGCGGTGGCGGAGACGCCGGTCACATCCTTGTAGGTGTTGATCGCGGTGGCGATGTTGGCGATGGTCGTCGACGAGCTGAAGGTCAGCTCGCGTGCGCCCAGTTCGCCTGCGACCTCGATGGCGAAGGTGCTGGCGCCGCTGAGGTCCAGTGTGGAGGCGCCCATGCTCATGTAGAGCTGGCCGTGCTGGGCGGACTGGGTGACGACCACCTGCACTTGCTGCGTCTCGCCGTGCTCGAACTTCGCGCCGTTGATCTTGTAGTCAGTCACGTACTGATTGACGCTGGAGACGGTGTAATCGAAGTTGCCGTTGAGCAGCTTCATACCTTCGAAGCTGGTCGAGCCGGCGATTCGATCGATGGTCTGCAGGATGGAATCGACCTGAAGCTGGGCGGCCTCCTTCTCCTCGCGGGAGAGGCCGGCGCTGTTGGCGGTCGAGGTGATCAGGCCCTGCAGTTCGGTGAGCAGGGAACTGATTTCCTGCAGTCCGCCTTCGGCGACATTGACCACCTGCTCGGCGCGGCTGGCGTTGTTCATGGCCGCGTCGATGGCCGCCATCTCGGAACGCAAGTTCTCGCTGGCGATGAGACCGGCGGGGTCGTCCTTGCCGCGATTGATCCGCAGACCCGTCGACAGGCGCTCCAGCGAGGTGCTGAGCAGCATGTTCTGCTGGCCAACCACGCGCTGGGCAATGAGTGAGCTGACGTTTGTGTTGATGCGACTCATGATGTCCTCCGTGAACCGAATCCAATCCGTTGCTTCAGCCGGGACGGAACCGCGCGTCGCCGAACTGCGTGCATCTCTCACGCAGAGATGACGGCCGTGCACCGATCCGGCCGACCGGCTGGTCCCGCGCCACCCGGGAGTCGTTGGTGGGCGGAGCGGAAGCGACGGGCCGCCCCTGCGGAGATCGTCGCTGGCAGTGGCTATCGGTCGCGGCGAAAGTCGGGTTAAGGAGGTCTGCGCTGGACCGATCATTTTTCTTCGAGATGCAGGCGCGAGAAAAAACCCCGTCAGGCTGCCCTGAAGGGGTCAAATGTCGGATGTTGCGGTACGCTAACTGTCGCCGAAGACGCTACTTATCCCAGAAGCTGCAGAACCGTCTGAGCGTTCGTATTCGCTATGGCCAGCACAGATGTACCCGCCTGGGTAAGGATCTGGGCCCGGCTGAGCTGGCTGGTCTCGGCGGCGAAATCAGTGTCGCGGATCGCCGACTCGCTCGCCGTGACGTTTTCGAGAGCCGCCTGGAGGGAGCGCACGTTGGTCTGCAGCGTGTTGCGTTCGAAGGCCCCGAGGCGACCTCGCATGACCGCGATTTCGTCGATCGCCTGTTCGAGGATTTTGCTGGCGCTCTCGTGGTCGCCGCTGTCCAGATCGAAGGCTCCGCCAGACTGCAGGCCGTTGAGAAACGCCAGGTCGCCGCTGATGAGCGTCCCACCGAGGTGGGTGGCGGCAATTGACTGGATGCCCAGCGACTCCTGCTGGTTGTGATTGACCTGCGGCCCAAGCTGGAAGACGGAGCCGCCGCCCGTCACGGTGAATTCCGCCGCTGTGCCGCTCACCGTGGAGCCGAAGGTCGCGTCGAGCTGCAGCGACAGCGCCAGCGTGGGCGCATCGAGGGAGATGTTCAGTCCCTTGCCCGTGGCCATCTGGCCGTTGACGATGGCGGAGACATCCTGTCCTTCATCGCGTGTGATGGCGGTGACGGCGGGAGGATTCGCGCTTCCGGGCGCCCAGCCGCTCGCATCGTAGAAGGCAAGGTCCTCGCCGCCCGAGCCGAGCTTGGTGACGGAGACGAAGGCGTCCGTGCCGAAGTCGCGGCTCATGAAGACCAGGCCGGACGAGGGGTCTGCGGCGCTGACGAGGACAGCCGAGACGCCCGTGGCGCCGGCAAGCTGGTTGACGGCGGCGACGACGGCGGAAAGGTTCGTTCCCGAGACGAAGGAGAGGCTGGTGACGCCCTCGCTGCCGGCCAGCTCGATGGTGAAGGAGCTGACGATGAGGCCTCCGGCGGCAATGTCGGCGTCGCCCTGCATGTAGAGCTGGGCGTGTTGTGCCGAACCGAGGACCTCGACGCTCACCGGGACGGTGGAGTTTTCGCCGAAGCTGGCGGCGTGCACCGTGGCCTTGGTGATCTCCGAGCTGTCGACGCCGCTCACCACGTAGTCGAGATCGCCGTTGAGCAGCTTCAGCCCGCCGAAGTTCGTCGAGTTGGCGATGCGGGTGATCGATTCGATGGCGGAGTCGATTTGAAGCTGGTTGGCGGCGACCTCCTCGTCGGAGACCCCGCCGGTGTTGGCGGCTTCGACGACCAGGGCCTTGATGGAGTTGAGCAGGTCCGAGACCTCGATCAGCGCCCCCTCGGTGACGGCGATGACGCTGCTGGCCCGCTCGGAGTTGGTGATCGCCTGGTCGATCCCGCGCATTTCGCTGCGCAGTCGTTCCGAGGTGATCAGCCCGGCGGGGTCGTCGGCGCCGCGGTTGATCCGAAGACCGGTGCTCAGTCGCTCCAGGCGAAGGGCGAGATCCTCGTTGGACCTGGCCAGTTGCGCCTGGGCCACCAGTGACGGGACGTTGGTGTTGATCCGAGCCATGCCAATCCTCCCTGATTGCTCGTTGCCCGGTGCTTCAGGCCGCGTTCGTTCCGTCTGGGCGCGGGGGCTGAAGCGAATTGCCTCAAGTTCGGCCGGCGAGCCGATGCCGTCATCCGCTCGCGGGCAGGTAAATCAACGCAAAGCTCATGCCGTGATCGATCCCTTTGCAGGTTTCGTGGCTGGTATTTTTGAATTCATGCGATTGCGCTGGGGTCCGGGCGCGAGCGTACGACTGATGACGTCGAGGTCGCGCTGGCCGCCCAAGCGGGCCGCTTGTTCGTTCTCGCGCTTGAT
>CAZZPX010000151.1:0-7225 GCA_964655955.1 uncultured Phycisphaerales bacterium
AGCATCTCGGCCCAGTCGTTGGCCTCGGTGCCGCCGTCGCCGGCGTTGATGGTGAAGAAGCAGTTGCGAAAGTCGTGCTTGCCGGAGAGCAGGCTCTGCAGCTCAACGCGCTCCATCTCCTTCTGGAGCTGGTACAGCTCTTCATCGGCCTCGGCGAGGAGGTCCTTGTCGTCGGCCTCCTTCGCCAGCTCGTAGGCGACCTTGGCGTCTTCGAAGCGGTCCTGAAGCTTGCCGAGCGGCGTGATGAGGGCCTTGACCTGTTTCAGCTCGCCCACGACCTTCTGGGCCTTCTCCTGGCTGTCCCAGAAGGAGGGCGACTGCATCTGCGCCTCCAGCCCCCGCAGCTTCTCCTGTTTGGCTTCGTAGTTAAAGAGAGTCGCGGATGGTTAAGATCCGCGCCTCGAGATCGTCGATCACGCCTTGATGGGCGTCGAAGTGCATGGGAACCTCTCTTGTCCGCGCCTCGCTGCCCGGTTCGCCGGGCCTGGCCGAGGCGCTTGCTGACGGTGCAGGCGCGGTAGTGTACGAGCAGGCGGTGCGGCTGGCCAGCGCCAACAACCGGCGTCGAGACGCCCGCCGCGTGAAGATCCCATCTGGCCGGCGGAATGTCGGCGGAATCGGCGAATCGGCGGGTCGGCGGCGATATGATGCTCAGCAATGCCCAATCGAGGTGACGAGCCCGTGACGACGATCCGTTCCCAGAACGAGGTATCGCGGAAGCGGCCCCCAGGCCGTGCCGAGGCCGAGTGCGCCGAATTGTCCGAGGAGTCGGTGGACCAGGCCGCCGAGGCCGCCGCCGAGGCGCTGCTGCCCTCCGCTGGCGGCCCGGATGTCGCCGCCGCCGACCCCGCATCGGCCTCTGCTCAATCCGGCGTGCCGCAGCGGAAGCGTGCCCGCAAGGGCGGGCTCTTCGCCACCCTCGAGGCCTGGGTCAGCCGACTGAGCACGCGCAACAACTTCTGGCATCGCCTCTGCTCGCTCATCTGGCTGCCGTACGCTTTCAAGAGCGGCATCACGATGCGGCGCCTGCCCGATGGCAAGACCTTCACCGCAGTCCTTCCCTTCCGCCGCTTCAATAAGAACTGGTACAACGCCATGGCCGGGGCGGCCCTGCTTGCCAACAGCGAGATCGCCGGCGGCATGTTCATCTTCGAGAAGTGCGGCGGGGATTACACCGTCGTCTGCAAGGAGCTGACCTACCGCTTCCTGCGCCCGTGCATCGGCCCGGCGGTGTATCGCGTGGAGAACGCCCAGGACGTCGTCGCCCTCGCCGCGGCCAACGAGGAGTTCAACGTCGACCTCGAACTGGGCATCTACCAGCAGGTGCGCAAGCGCGGCAAGGAGATGCGCGTCGGCCGGTGCTCCGCCACCTTCCACTGCACCCCCAAGGCGCATCACGCGGACAAGAAGAAACGCCGCAAGAATCGCTGACGGCGACACGCTGAACCGAGGGCGGCATGCGCGCGATCGGCTGGTCACTCTTTCTCGCCTGCTCCTGGACCTGGTGCATCGGCATGTACCTGCCGGCCCTCGTGCTGCGCGACTACGGCTGGTGGGGCTTTCTCGTCTTTGCCGCACCCAACGTCATCGGCGCCGGCGCCTTCGGCTACGTGCTGCGCAACAGGAAGGGCAGCGAGCGCTTCCTGGCGCGACACACGGCCGCGGCCCGCGCCTTCTCCTGCATCACCATCGCGTTTCACATGTACTGGGTGCCGATGGTGCTCATGGAGCGCTTCGACGCCTTCGCCCTCGGCGCGTCGTGGCAGGCGGCGGGGGCCGTCGGCCTGCTGGTGTTCGTGATCGGCTGGGCCCTGGGGCAGGCAGGCTCGACGCTCTGGCGCTGGCTGGCGACGCTGCTCTACTGTGCGTCGGCACTCATGCTGCTGGCGACCCTCGCCACCGGCGACTTCGCCTTCGCGCTCCCGCGCGCACAGGCATATCCAACCTGGCACGTCGCGTTTCTCGCCCTGGCGTCGTGCTTCGGCTTTGCGCTCTGCCCGTACCTTGACCTCACGTTTCACCGCGCGCTGCGCGAGTCGCCCAGTCGCCACAGCTTCCTCGGCTTTGGCGTCGCCTTCTCGCTGATGATCTTCTTCACAGCGGTCTACTTCGTCACGGGTTTCGATGCGCTCATCCTGCTGCATGTGCTGGCCCAGGCGACGTTCACCGTGGGCGTCCATCTGCGCGAGTTGCGATCCGTCAGGCCGCGGCCGGCCGGGCCCGGCATCGTCGCGACGCGCCTCTCAGCCGTGCTGCCCGCGGCGGTGATTCGCAGGGGCCGGCGGTGGCTGATCCTGCTGCCGGCGCTGGCGGTGCTGGCGGCGCTGCCGCTGCGCGGCACAGAGGCGCGTGAATTCACCTATCAGGCGTTCATGACGATGTACGGCCTCGTCTTCCCGCTCTACATCTTCATGTTCGCTCTGCCGCGACCACTGGCAGAGCCGGACAGGCGCGGCGCCGTGCAGTTCGCCGTCGCGGCGCTCATGTCGCTGCCGGCGTTCTATCTGGCGTTCGTCGCGCACATCCCGTATCTGCTGGCCTATCCGTTTGTTGCGCTCGCAATCTGGTGGTGGTCCAGGCGCGGCAAGGTGTTTCGCGGGCCGGCAGCTTCATCATCTCCCGCAGCTTCCACTTCCCCTTCCGCGGCCGCGCTCGCGGATCGAACGCAGTAAAACGATTCTCCGACTGCCATTGATGTTGAAGTGGGGGATTTCTCTGGAGCGAAGCTAACAAAAGTGCTACCGTTGCATTCGGTGTCGACGCGAGTGCGTTCTCGTCCTTGAGGCGAGCGTTCGCAGGGCAATGCCGGGGCGGCTGGATCGGGGAAGCACTCTGTGCCCGGGGCGTGAATGAGTCAGCAGCAGTCCGTCGGTGAGGTGAGCGAAAGGGAAAGATGAGCGCACATGAACAACTGGGTCGGCACGGCTCATCGAGTGAGGGAAGCGGCTGCCGCGCGCCCGTTTCGCACACGCCGAGCCGGGAGCGGGAGGAGTATGAGCGCCTGCTGGCAGTGCTGCCGGCCGCGATGTACACCTGCGACGCCAGCGGCGTCATCACCTACTACAACGAGAAGGCCGCCGAACTCTGGGGCCGTCGACCCGAACTCGGCGATACCGATCAGCGCTTCTGCGGCTCGTTTCGCCTGTATCGCCCGGATGGCACGCTGCTGCCCCACGCGGAGACGCCCATGGCTCGCGCGCTGCGCGACGGCTCGAGCGCGCGCGGCGAAGAGGTCGCGATCGAACGCCCGGACGGCTCGCGCATCCACGTCTCGGTCAACATCGACGCGCTGCGCGACGAGAACGGCCGGGTTGTCGGAGCCATCAACGTCTTCAGCGACATCACCCGGCAGCATCGCGCCGAGACCGCGCGCGCCTACCTGGCGGCGATCGTCGACTCGAGCGACGACGTGATCGTGAGCAAGCGCCTCGACGACGGCCGCATCACCTCCTGGAACGCCGCCGCCGAACGCGTCTTTGGCTATACCGCCGAGGAGGCGATCGGTCAGCACATCACGCTGATCATCCCGCCGGAGTTGCACGAGGAGGAGGCGTCCATCCTGGCGCGACTGCGCCGCGGTGAGCGCATCGAGCATTTCGAGACGGTGCGCGTCGCCAAGGACGGCCGCCGCCTCGACATCGCGCTCACCGTCTCACCCGTCAAGGACCAACACGGGCGCATCATCGGCGCCTCCAAGGTCGCGCGCGACATCACCGCCAGGAAGCGCGAGCAACGCACGCTGCGCGAGCGCGAGCAGCAACTGGCGCTCGTCATCGACACGGCGCCGACGCTGATTGCCCACTGCGATCGAAACGGCCGCCTCCGCCTCGCCAATCGGGCGTACGCGGAGCGGCTTGGCCTGCGGGCGGAGGATCTTCCGGGCCGGCGCCTCGAAGACGTGCTCGGCCCGGACGCCTATGACAGAATCAGGCCGCACGTCGACAGGGCGCTCAAAGGCGAGAAGGTCGAATTCGAGACGGAGCTGACGCTGCCCGGGCGTCCTTCGCACTACGTGCACGCGCGGTATGCGCCGGAGTTCGGCCCTGACGGCGCGGTGAGCGGATTCGTCGCGGTGATCGAGGACATCACCGGCCGCAAGCGAGCCGAGCAAGCCCTGGCGCGCGAGCTGGAAGCGACACGAACGCTGCAGAGAGTCAGCACGCGCCTGCTGGATGCGGATGAGGGCGATGCGACGCTGTACCAGGATCTCGTGGAGGCGGCGACGGAACTGGTGGGCGCGGACATGGGCTCACTGCAGCGCTATGACGAGGTCACGGACCGCCTCATCCTGCTCGCCTCGAAGGGACTCGACAAGGAGCTTGCCGCCGAATTCGAGGCCGTCGGACGCGACGCCGGCACGACCTGCGCCGAGGCCCTCGAGCGCGGCGAACGCGTTCTCGTGCGCGACTACGGCAGCGATCCGGGGTTGGCGGGCACCGCCGCGGCGCGGGCGCACCTCGAGGCGGGCGTCGCTGCCTCGCAGTCGACGCCGCTCGTCTCCCGCTCGGGCCGGCTCGTGGGAATGATCTCGACGCACTGGTCGCAGCCGCATGCACCGCAGGAGGGGAGCCTGCGTTTCCTGGATGTGCTGGCCCGCCAGGCCGCCGACGTCCTCGAGCGGGCTCGCGCCAGGCAGGCGGTGCGCGAAGGCGAAGAGCGCTTCCGCACGCTCGCGGACAACATGTCGCAGTTCGCCTGGATGGCGGATCCGACCGGCTGGATCTTCTGGTACAACCGGCGCTGGTACGAATACACCGGCACGACGTTCGATGAGATGCAGGGGTGGGGGTGGACGCAGGTGCACCATCCCGAGCACGTCGAGCGCGTGCGCGCCAAATTCAAGAGCCACGTCGACGCAGGCAAGACCTGGGAGGACATCTTCCCGCTGCGCGGCAGGGACGGCGAGTACCGCTGGTTCCTTTCACGGGCTGTGCCCATTCGCGATGAGAGCGGCGAGATCGTCCGCTGGTTCGGCACGAATACAGATGTGACGGAGCACCGGCGGGCCGAGCAGGCGCTGCGCGAGAGCGAGGAGCGTTTCCGCCGCATCGCCGATGCAATGCCCCAACTCGTCTGGACCGCGGAGCCCGACGGCAGCGTCGACTACTACAACGTGCGCGTGCAGCAGTATGAGAAGTTCGAATTGGATCCCGCCACGCAGCGCTGGAACTGGCAGCCGTGCCTGCATCCCGACGATCGGGACCGCACGGTGGCCGCGTGGCGCCAGGCGGTCGAGACAGGCGCCGAGTACCACATCGAACATCGCGTGCGCAGGCGCGCCAGGGAGAGCGAGGCGCAGGGCGAGTATCGCTGGCTGCTCAGCCGCGCCGTGCCGGTGCGCGACGGCACTGGCGCGGTGCTCAAGTGGTATGGGACCGGCACCGACATCCACGATCTCAAGCAGGCGGAGGCGGCCCTGCGCGAGAGCGAGGAGCGCCTCCTGCTCGCCAAGCGCGCCGCGCAGCTCGGCGTGTACGACCACGACATTGCGGCGGACAGGCTCGACTGGGACGACCGCCTGCGCGAGTTGTGGGGGCTGGACGACAATGAGCCGGTCGACTTCCAGGCATTCCTTGACGGACTCCACCCCGACGATCGGCAGGCGACGGCTGACGCGATCCGCACAGCGCTGGACCCGGAGCGTGGCGGGGCCTACGAAGCGCGCTATCGCATCGTGCACCGCAAGACCGGCGAGATTCGCTGGATCGAAGCGATCGGACAGGCGAGCTTCGAGAACGGCAAGCCGGTGCGCCTGGTGGGAACGGTGCAGGACATCTCCAGGGAGGTGGAGGCTGAGTCCGCGCTGCGCGAGAGTGAGCAGCGGTTCCGGCGCATGGCCGACACCGCCCCCGCCATGCTCTGGGTGACCGATTCGAGCCATCGCTGCACGTTTGTGAGCCACGGCTGGGAGGAGTTCACGGGTCAGGCGGTCGAGAAGGGGCTGGGCACCGGCTGGAGCGACATGGTGCACGCCGCGGATCGCGCCGAAATGCAGCGGACCTTTTCGGCGGCAGCGGCGCGGCGCGAGCCGTTCCAGATGGAGTACCGCCTGCGCCACGTGCGGGGCGGTTATCGCTGGGTGCTCGATGCAGCCAGGCCGCGCATTAACTCGAGGGGCGAATTCGAAGGCTATATCGGCTCGGTGTTCGACATCACCGATCGCCGCAACGCGGAGGAGGAGTTGCGTCAGGCGCACAGCGAACTCGAGCGGCGCGTCGCCGACCGCACGCGCGAACTGCAACTGCAGACGGAGCATCTGCGGGCGCTGGCGGGCGAACTCGCCTCGGCGGAACAGCGCGAGCGCAAGCGTCTGGCGGGGATTCTGCACGACGATCTGCAGCAGTGGCTCGTCGCCGCCAAGATGCGCCTCGGACCGCTCTCGCCCGAGACCGTCGACGAGAAGTTCGCTGACGTGCCCGCCAAGGTGCGTGAGATGCTCGATGAGGCGATCCGCTGCTCGCGCAGCCTGTCACAGGAGCTGCGCCCGCCCGTGCTCTACGAGGAGGGCCTGGTCCCGGCGCTGCGCTGGCTCGCCGAGCAGATGCTCGAGCGCCACGATCTGCGGGTCGAGGTCGTGGCCGACGACGGCGAGATCGAACTCAGCGATGACTTCCGCGCCTTGCTCTTCGAGAGCGCGCGCGAATTGCTCTTCAACACGGTCAAGCACGCCGGCGTCAGCGCAGCCTGCATTCGCGTCGCTCGGCGGGGCGACTCGCTGCATCTGTCCGTGGAGGACGAGGGCGACGGCTTCGACGTGCAGGCCGCCAGCAAGCGCGCGGGCAAGGGGCTCGGGCTCTTCAGCGTTCGCGAACGCCTCGTGGGGCTGGGCGGAAAGATGGAGATAGAGTCGCAGCCGGGCAAGGGCGCGCGCATCACACTGCGCGCACCCATCACGGAGGCGTGCGCTGCGCCGGCCGAGACGCTGCCGGATATCGAAACCAAGGCGGTCGGTCGCGTCGCCCGCCTGCTGGGCAAGCGACGCGGCTGATGGCGCGCGTCGCGCTGAACAAGCCGCGCGCACGGCGAATGCATGCGCGCCCGCGCGCGTCGGGCGCCCGGGGCCGGGAGCGCACGGCCGCCGGCGAATCCACTTGCCTTACCGCCGCTTCTTGCCCTTGGGGCGCGGGTTCTTGCTGCGGCGCGTGGCGGGCTTCTTCTCCGGCTTGACCGGCTCGTCGGAGGCGACGGTCGCGTGTGACGCCTCGAGCCCCGCCCCAACGATCCC
>CAZZPX010000152.1:0-7225 GCA_964655955.1 uncultured Phycisphaerales bacterium
GATCATGAATGCGCGGGGTGAAGTCGCTGCGCCAGGCGGCGATGCCACCCCGGTAGAAAGTCGGCGATACCCGGGGATCGGATCCGCGCTCAATCGCGCTGTCGACTGCGGCGTCATCCGCGGCGAGACCCACGTGCTCGAGCATTCTGCGTACGGTGCGCCGCTGTTTCTTCGCACAGCCGCCGAACTCGTCGCCGACCAGATTCTCATATCGAATCTTGAGCACTTCCGGCTGATGCACCCAGGCGGCAAAGCGTCGCCAGGCGCCGGCCAGGGGCGGCAGGAACGGCGCGCCGGGTGTGCTTTCGTCAATCCCCACAATCGCCGCCTCGAGTCGAGACTCCATGTCGCTGAGCACATGGGTGAAATACTCGTGGGCCGGGTGCGCCGGCGTCTTGAGAACGTAATATACGAAACTGACCGCCACGGCTCTGGGGTCTCGATAGAGAAAGATCGGACGCACGTCGAGTTCGACGAGACTCACCATCAGGTAGTGGTTGAAAACAATGTGCCCGTGAAACAGGGCCGGGCCCTCGGTCTGCTCCAACTGGCGGCGGGCATGAATGAACCCGCCCATGCCGTACGATCGCTTGTTGCTGCCCGGGATGTATGGCTGCGGATACATCAGGTCGACGAGCCGCGCCTCGGGGCACGCCGCGAGGAGCAATTGCACCACCAGGTTCGTCCCGGACTTGGGAATGCTGATGAGAGCGGCTCGCATCACGGCTCCTTCCGCCGGCGGCTGCGGCGCGCGCCGGCGAGCGGCGAATCTAGCACGGAGGCGAGCCCCGCTCAAGCCGTCCTTCCCCGCACTCGCACGCCGAGTGCGCGCGGTGTACCATGCTGCTCGCCGCGCCGGTGGTGCGAGGAGCCGTCGAGGCAAGACTCGGCTCGCTTACAGTGATTCCGCGATGGTCCAGGACGAACCGACACCGCGACCGATCGATCTCCCGCGCTGCCACCTGTTGTTCAACGGGCTCGGCGCCGGCAACATCGGTGATGAGGCGATGTTCGCGGGATTCAATGCGCTCTTTCGCATGCCGCCGGGATCGACCGTCGAGGTCTACGATGACAGCGCCGAGATTCTTTCGACGCTGCCGCGCGACTATACCTATATCACCTGGACGGACGCAGCTCGTACGGACGAGGCGATCCTCCGCGCTGATCTCGTGCTGCTCGTCGGCGATACGCCCGTCAGCGAATTGCACGGCGTCGACTGGCCGCTGCGCCCGATCGGGGCGCGCATCCGGCGCACCCGCGACCTCGGCCGCGCCGTGCATGCAGTCGCGGTTGGCATCGATCGCTTGCACGTGGCGGAGGCGCGGGGTCTCTTTGAGCGGCATTACATTCACATTCGCACCTGGACCACGCGCAGCGAACGCTGCCGCGCAGCACTTCTTGATCTTGGCGTCGAGGCGCAGCGGATCTGCATCGCAGCGGACCTGGCGTGGTGCTGCCCCGTTCCGGATGCGCCACAGCACGCGGATGCGGCGCCCGCGGGTGAGATCCGCATCGGCGTGAACCTTGTCGGGGAAGACTGGGCGGCGGACGACGACCGCACCTGTGCGCTGGCCGAGGCGCTCGATGCCGTCGCGGCAGAGCACGGCGCGCGCATCGTCTTCATATGCAATGAGACGCGGCCGGAGGCGTGGTTCGACTACGCCAGCTCGCAGCGGGTGGCGGCGCAGATGAAGTCGGCTCCACTGCTGATCGAACCGGATTATGTCACGCCGCAGCGGCAGATCTCGCGGTTGCGCTCCTGCGCGGCGATTCTCAGTCAGCGTTACCATTTCGGCGTGCTGGGGGTCCTCTCGCGTCGCCCGGTGGGACTCTTCTCGCGCGGGCAAAAGCTGGTGCAGTTGCGCGAGGAGCTGCGCGCGCCGGATCTTGGCCCACACGATGTTATTAATGTAGAGGTGGTGCGCAAAGCCACGGCGGAACTGTTGGACCGAGGCGAAGAGATCACAGCAATGCAGCAAGAGGAGCGCAGGCGCCTCGCTCTGCGCGCGTCTGAGCGCGCGGGAGACTTTCTGCGTCGTCCCGGCTGATTTGCATCGCAAACTGGGCGCAAGGAAAAAGCGAGCAGGCATTCTGAGCGCCGGATACAGCCGTCAAGGGCGATGCCCTTCGCTGCTGGGTGATCCGGAGTGCTCGTCGGGGTGTGGCCCCGATCTTTGCGAACCTCCTCGCTTTTCCTTCACCTCCACTATAGCAGCGCTTTTTGTATCGGCAAGAAAAAGGCGATGGATTAATCTTTCTTCTCCGGGAGACTCCGGCGCGGTGCGCGCTTTTGCCGCAAGTCAAGCCGCTTCCCACCAAAACGACGCCGCTGAGACCGAACATCAACCGCTCGCTCACAGCGGCGGCTCGCTTGCCATGCGCCTCCCGCCCGGGCTGTGCGGCGCGCGGTCAGATGCCGTAGATCGGCCGCAGCTTCCCTTCGAGGTGGCGCAGCAGTGGCTCGGCGCTCAGGTCCTTGCCGGTCACATGTTTGCAGAGATCCTTCGCCCGGTAGCGCTTCCCGTGGGAGTGGATGTTCTTGCGCAGCCAGCCGAGCAGCGCGCCGAATTCGCCGGCGCGGAACTGATCGTCGAGATCGGGAATCTCCTGCCGGATCTTCTCGAAGAGCTGGGCAGAGTAGAGGTTGCCGAGCGTGTACGTGGGGAAGTACCCGACCAGACCGAATGCCCAGTGCACATCCTGGAGGCAACCACGGCGATCGTCGGGGACCTCGATGCCCAGGTATTCCTTGAAGCGTTCGTTCCACACGCCGGGCAGGTCGGCGGGTTCCAGATCCCCCTTGAGCAGGGCCCGCTCCAGCTCGAAGCGCAACATGATGTGGAGGTTGTAGGTCGCCTCATCGGCCTCGACGCGAATATAGGACGGTTCGACGATGTTCACATCGCGGTACATGTCCTCCGCGGAGAACTTGTCCAGGTCCTTGACGCCGAGGATCTTCTTGACGTGCGGCGTGAACCAGTCCCAGAAGGCGCGGCTGCGGCCGACCTGGTTCTCCCACATCCGCGACTGGCTTTCGTGGATGCCGAGGCTGACAGACTGACCCATGGGCGTGCCGAAGCACTCGCCGCGCAGCCCCTGCTCATAGAGCCCGTGGCCGGTCTCGTGCTGGGTGGAGCTGAGGGCATCGGGGAAGTTGTCATCCCTGAAACGGGTGGTGAGGCGCGTGTCGCCCGGGCCGATCCCCGAGCAGAAGGGATGTGTCGTCTCATCGAGCCGGCCTGTCTCGAAGTCAAAGCCGTAGGCCGCAGCGGCGAACTTCGCGAGGTCTCGCTGTTTGTCGAGGGGGATCTTCACCTCGTGCAGGTTGCCGCCGGGCTTCTTCGTCGAGTTGGCGATCTCAGCAATGAAGGGGGCGAGCTTTTCGCGCAGTGGCACGAAGATCGCTTCGACCTCCTTCGCCGTGGCGCCCGGCTCGTAGTCCTCCATGAGGGCGTCGTAGGGCTCCCCATCCCTGGCGTAGCCGTAGCACTTCGCCTTCTCGCGCATCAGCCGCATGATCTTCTCAAGGTACGGCTGGAAGCGTTTGAAATCGCTGTCCTTACGGGCCTTGGCCCACTCACCCTGGGCGAGGGACTGGGTCTTGGTGATCTCCTCGACGAGCGCCTGGGGGAGCCTGGTCGCCCGGTCGTAGCTGCGTCGCCACTCGCGGATGTTGACCGCCGTCTCGGAGAGAGGATCGCTCGTCAGCGTCTTGTCCTGTTCGCATTCGCTGATGAGGTCGCCGATCTCGGGGCGGGTGGCCATCTCGTGGACCAGGCCGGCGATCTGGGAGAGCTGGTTGGAGCGATGGTCGCGGCCCCCCTCGGGCATGTACGTCTCCTGCTCCCAGCTCAGGATCGAGCCGGTCGACTCGAGCAGGGCGGCGGCGCGTAACCTCTTGTGCAGCTTGTCGTAAGCGGTCTTCGTGGCGGTGGTGGCGGTGATGGTATCCCCCGGGGCTGAGTACGTACGTCTACTTGAAAGCCGTCGCCCCCGCGCCGCGGGAGGGCGCTGTCCAGGCCGAGTGGACACGGCCGCAATTCGCGGTATCATGCCCACTACTGGATCTTTGTATCCTTTTGGTGCCGGCTGTCACGTGGCGATAGGAGGCGGCGCCTCGCCTCGGGAGGCGCCTGGTGGGAGCGGACCACCGTTCTCGGTGTGGACCGCATCGACTTCTGGGATTGCTGAGCAGGCCAGCCACTCGTTCGAGCGCCTGCATTCCGGGGCGCTCCGGTTCCCTCGCCCCAGGGTAGGAACGCAAGATGCTCTTCAACACCTGGGAGTTCGGGTTCTTCTTCGTGGCGGTGTTTCTCCTCTACCACCGGCTGCCGCTGCGGGCTCAGAACCTGCTGCTTCTGCTTGCGTCGTACGTGTTCTACGGCGCCTGGGACTGGCGTTTCCTCTCCCTCCTGTGGATCTCGACGCTGGTGGACTTCATGGTCGCGCTCTTCATGGCGAACGCGCCGACGCGACGAAGGAAGCTGCTGCTCCTGATCAGCCTGTGCACGAACCTGGGCATCCTCGGCTTCTTCAAGTACTTCGACTTCTTCATCGGGTCGGCGGCGGGGCTGATCGAATCGCTCGGCTTCGAGGCGTCGCTGCCGGTGCTCAATGTCGTTCTTCCGGTGGGCATCAGCTTCTACACCTTTCAGACGATGGCGTACACGATCGACGTGTATCGCGGCCGCATGGAGCCGACACGCGACCCGCTTGTGTTCGGCGTGTACGTCGCCTTCTTCCCGCAACTCGTGGCCGGCCCCATCGAACGGGCGCAGCACTTGATTCCGCAGTTCAGCCGACCGCGCGTCGCCGACGCCCGCATGCTCTCTTCCGGCGCGCTCTTAATCCTGATCGGTCTGGTGCGGAAGGTGGCGATCGCGGACGTCGTGGCCGACGACGTGGAGATGGTCTTCGCCAATCCGGAGGCCTTCTCAGCGCCCATGCTCCTGCGGGCGGGGTTCCTTTTTGCACTGCAGGTGTACGGCGATTTCGCCGGCTATTCCGACATCGCGCGCGGGACGGCCCGCATGCTCGGCGTCGAACTCATGGAGAACTTCAACCACCCCTATTTCTCCACGAACATCACCGTATTCTGGCGACGCTGGCACATCTCCCTCTCCACCTGGCTGCGCGACTATCTCTATATTCCACTCGGCGGCAACCGCGGGCCGCGCTGGTTTGTCTACCGCAACATCATGCTCACCATGCTGCTCGGCGGGCTGTGGCACGGCGCCGCATGGACCTACGTCATCTGGGGAGGATTGCACGGCCTGGCGCTCACGTTGCATCGCCTCTTTCTGCGCGGACGCAAGCCGCCGGACACCCCGCCGCTGCATTCACTCCGCGACTGGTTGCGCGCCGCCCTCGCCTGGCTGCTCTTCATGCTCTTTACCGTCCTGTCTCTGAGCGTCTTCCGCTCCGCCAACGACGGGGACGCCATGGAGGTCATGCGCGGCATCTTCACGTTGCGCGAGGTGACGGCGATCTCGCCGCGCGCGCTGCTGCTGCCCGCCGGAATGACCGCGCTCATTCTCTTCATCGATATCCCGCAGTTCCTCCGCCGCGATCACACGATCATGCTCAGTTGGCCCTGGCCGGTGCGCGGCCTCGTCTACGCGGGACTGATCATGTTGCTCATCCTCATACGAGTCGAAGACGATGTTCCCTTCATCTATTTTCAGTTCTAAGTCCATGGATGTGGACGGCCTGCGGCCCTGGGGCGCGCTCTTCGCGCTTGTGCTGCTCGCGGCAGTCGAGTTCGGCTTCGCGCGGCAGACCTGGCTGTGGGCGGCATTCCCCAAGAGCCCCTCGGGCATCGTCGACGTGATGGAAGAGCAGGTGCTCGCCCCGGCCGACGACCCGGTCATCGTCATCCTGGGCAATAGCCGCACGCGCGACGCGGTCGTTCCCGCGATTGTCGAGGACGGGCTGGGCCTGCCGCGGCGGGCCGTGCTCAACATGAGCCTTACCGCGGGTGAGCCCTTTGATTCGTACGTGCTCTACAAGCGCAACCGCGAGAAGTTGCGCCGCGCGAGTCTCATCGTGCTCGCGGTCGAGGAATGGCAACTGCAGGACAGCCGCGAGATCTCCGAGCGATACAGGCGTTTCGCCGCCCTGCGCGACCGCATCCGCTATCCCGATCGGCGACTGAAGTCCTCACTGGTCGCCGGGTGGCTGTGGCGCACCTTCGACGCGCGCAAACCGATCGGCCGCTTCATCAAGGAACTGATCCTGCGGACGGACCGCAGCGCGCCGATCGGCGAAGACGGCCGCGTCGTCTGGCGCGTGGACGACCCGGAGGTGGGCCCGGAGGAAGTCGACCTGACAGCCGACCTGGAGCGAACCTACTGCGACTTCAGGCCGGAGCGCATGATGAACTCGCTGGGCTTCAAGTACCTGGAGCGCACAATTCACATGGCGGAGCAGGACGGGCTTGCCGTCGCGCTCATTTCCCCGCCATATCGCGATGCCTTCGCGGAAGCTCGGGAGGAGTACTGCGGAGAGGACGCCGACGAAGTGTTTCGCCGCGCGATCTGGCTCCTCGCGGGCGAACATCAGGGCGTGCGTGTTCTGCTCAACGAGCGGGCCAGTGTCCTTGGCATCCCCGATGTTTACTATCTTGATTACGGGCACATGCTGGAACACGGGGCCGAGATCTACTCGCACCTGCTCGCGAACTGGCTGCGCGAAACCTATCCCGAACTCGTGCGCTGACTGTGCTCGGCTGCATCAGCCGTGAATGAGCTTGCCTTCGGCCGCGAGGGCGGCTTCGTGGATCCCTTCGTGCATCGTCGGATGGGCGTGCATCGTCACGATGAGTTCTTCGCTCGTCGCCTCGAGTCGTCGACCCAGCGTCAGTTCGCCGATGAGTTCAGTGGCGTTGTCGCCGAGGATATGCCCGCCGAGGATCTCCCCGCGCGGCAGGGAGCGGATGATCTTGACCAGACCCTGGTTCTGCCCGGTGGCGACGGCCTTGCCGTGCGCCTGGAAGCTATAGCTGCCGACTTCGTAGTCCTCGCCCTTCTTGAGTCCCTTCTCCTTGAGGGCGCGTTCGGTGAAGCCGACCGAGGCGACCTGCGGGTGGCAGTAGGTGCAGCCGGGCACGCAGTCATAGTCGATGGGAATGGGATCGTGGCCGGCAATTCGTTCGACGGCGGAGATCTGCGCATCGTCTGCCGCAACGGCGCGTGTATCGAGTCGCCTTGTACGGACGTCACCTGCG
>CAZZPX010000153.1:0-7224 GCA_964655955.1 uncultured Phycisphaerales bacterium
GGCGCCGAGGAGATCGGTACGATTAAGACGATGAATGAACTGCGTGAATGGTGGAACAAGAATCAACTGCCAAAGATAAACGAGGGGTTGCCGCCAGAAGAGCAGCATTCTCCGATCCCGCCGCGCGACCCGAATTCACATCCTCGCGTGAAGAACCCAGGCGGCTAATGCGGCAAGAAGGAGCTGGCTATGGTGACTCGGCAGCTTATGTTTCAGATTAGAGGGCAGATTTACCTTGCAACGGTCTTTGGCGTGATATGCTGCCTCATTTTCGCGTGCGCCACAGAATCGCCGATGAAAGGTCGATCTGGGGAGCGGCCAATCAGGGTTATCCTCAAAGCGGTAGATGGGCTGAGTGAGGCAAAGTACAAAGCTGTGGAGCAGCTGCTGCGAGTCGATCGACCGGCGAGGCTGATGACGATAGATTATTATCCAGAGTGGCCGTCCGCGGTCGTGACTGATCGATGGCTCGACAAGGGGAAACTTCAGGCCATCCGCGTGAAACTGCGGCTGGAGCCGGCATTACCGGTGGACGAACAAGAGCACATGATTTACGAGACGAAGAGCGCGCAATCTATTGATATGTACCTCACATTGCTGAGGCAGTTTCGGTCGGCTGAGAGTGTGGTGCACCCACAGTGGACACAGAGCAGTACGAATCCAATCGACTGTTGGTATTACGTGGGGAACGGAGAACATGTTGTCCAGATTCGTCCACCCGGGGACTTGTATATGCTCGGGGAGTTACTATATGATTTGGGGAAATTGCCAGCAGATACATTGCAGTCTCTTGGGGGGAACGAAGAGACCAGCGACGAGGATATAGCGAGGCTTCCGATATATGCGAGATACTGGAGCCCCGATGAAACTCTCTACTTTGACATTGCTTTGCGTCTGTTCGATGCGATAGCTGAGTCTGGATATTGGACCGGAAACCGCGAAGAGGAGGCGCGGCCGTAGCCCATTGCGTCATGCGCTCGGGCGGCGATCTGGATGGACTACGCCTACGACGGCATCACCGGCGTGTCCAATCCCACGGGCGACTACGGCGTCAAGCAGGTCATCGAGACCACGCACACGCTCAAGGACGGCGGCGGGGACGTGGTCATCGACGAGTGGTCCTACCGCTGGGACCAGATGTACAACAAGACCACGCGCACCAACGAGAATAGCGTACCTGGTACGTTTTTTCTTGCTTTTTCCGCTGGTACGTTTGTTTATTCCCCGTGTTGCGCTTCGGAATTGTAGCCGCCCGTTGGCTTTCTCCTCACCGTGACCGCCTGATTGTCAGACTGGATCGCCACCTGCGCGGGGAAGACGGTGGCCGCAGAAGTGCAAAGACACGCTCCGAGTTCGCTGAGCGGGCTCTACTCGTTGAGCCACTCATGCACCAGCGCCGCTGCCGCCACCGCCGCCCCCATGAGCAGCGTGGGCACGAGCATGTGCTCTGCGTACGCCGCCAGAAACTGCTGCTCGAGCGCCAGGGCCGTGCCCAAGGCGCCCGCGATGAAGAGGGCAAGTGGCGCGAGCAGACGCACGCCTGCTTCGCCGCTCAGGTTTCCTGACAAGGCAGCGATCCCCCAGCCCACCGCGCCGCCGGGGAGCAGCGCTGAAGCGGCGGGCCAATGCCTGCCGCGCGTCTCCATGGGCAGTTCCGCTGCTGCCGCCACCGATTCGCGAAAGAGCGCCGCCAGTCCGAAGAACGCCAGTCCGTACACCACGCCCAGCAGCAGCGCGGTGAGATTCAGCGTGCGGTAAGACACGATGGACTCCTTTACAGGCAGCGGCCCGGTGCGGGTGACGACCGGGGCACGGAGAATATACAGTGCCGCAGCGGCGCCGCGTCGTGGGGCAGGGGCGGCTTACAGACGCAGCGGCGCTCCGAAGCCGTAGGCCGCTCCTGTCTTATCCGCCGCAGGCCGGGCGGCCTCCGCCAGGTCCTCTGCCGTGGCCGGCCCCGGTATAGTGAAAGCAGTACAGTCCGGCCAAAGGCAGCGCAACTGCAGGTGGAGGGATTCCCATGTCGCACTTTCACACTCGCGTTCTGCGTTCGCTCCTCTTCCCGCTCGTCGCCACCTCCCTCACCGCTGCGGAGTTGCCCAACCCGTCGTTCGAAACGATTGAAGGGGGCAAACCTGCAGCCTGGCAGGGACACACCTGGGCGGGCGACGCGAGGTTCAGCCTCAGCGACATCGCGCGCAGCGGCGAGCACAGCGTGCTCGTCGAGGCGGGGCCCGACGGCTGCGACTCAGCGTGGCTTGCGCATGCATCCGTCAAGCCCAACGCCCGCTATCGCCTCACCGGCTGGATCCGCACCGCCGGCGTCGAGCCGGGCGGCGGCCTGGGGGCGCTTCTCAACCTGCACGGCCGGCCGGAGCGCAGCGACCCCGTCACGGGCACCAGCGACTGGACGCAGGTCGGCTTCGAGTTCGACACCGGCTGGGAGACGAGTGTCCAGATCAACTGTCTCGTCGGCTACTTCGGCAAGGCGCGCGGCGGGGCCTGGTTCGACGATCTCCAACTCGTGCTGCTCGAAGAGCGCCAGGCGCCGATCGAGGAAATCCGCATCGACGCGAACAGGCGCGGCGAGCCGATCTCACCGTACATCTACGGCCAGTTCATCGAACACATGGGCCGCTGCATCTACGGCGGCATCTGGGCGGAGATGCTCGAGGATCGGAAGTTTCACTTTCCTGTCACCGAGCAGCACCAGCCGTGGGATGCGACAAACGAGTGGAGGCTGGTCGCGTCGCCGTGGCGCATGCTCGGCCCGGCCGGCTCCGTCGTGATGCGCGCGGACAAGGACTGGGCGGACTGGCCGATCCCGCAGCTTGCAGCGGGGGCGGGCATCGAACAGCCGGACCTGGCGCTGCAAGCCGAAGAGGCATACGTCGGGCGCATCGTGCTCGCTGCGGTTGACGCTGCGGCTGCGGGGCCGGTGCGCATCAGCCTCGTTTCCGCGGGCGGCGACGAGGCGGGCTCGGAAACAGTAACGCTGAATGTGCTCGACGGCTTTCGACGCTATCCGCTGCGTTTCCGCTGGCGCCATGATTCGGCGGAAGGCGTGCTGCGCATCCTCAACGACGGCGAAACGCCGATCCAGGTCGCCGCGGTCTCGCTCATGCCCGCCGACAACGTCCAGGGTTTCCGTCACGACACGCTGCAGCTCCTGCGCGAATTAAATTCCCCGATCTACCGCTGGCCGGGCGGCAACTTCGTCAGCGGCTACGAGTGGCGCGACGGCTTGGGCGATCCCGACCGGCGGCCGACTTATGCCAATCCCGCCTGGACCGGCATCGAGACCAACGACGTCGGCATGCACGAGTTCATCGATCTCTGCCGGCTCATCGAGGCTGAACCGATGATTGCGGTGAACGCCGGGTTCGGCGACGCCTGGTCGGCCATGCAGGAGGTCCAGTACGCCAACGGCGACGTCGACACGCCCATGGGCGCCTGGCGGGCCAGGAACGGCGAAGCCGAGCCCTTCAACGTCCGCTGGTGGTGCATCGGCAACGAGATGTACGGCGACTGGCAGCTTGGCTACATGTCGCTCGAGGACTACACGCGCAAGCACAATGACTTCGCGCGGCGCATGCGCCAGGCGGACCCGACGATCAAGCTCATCGCCGTGGGAGCGGCGGGGGAGTGGTCGCAGGGCATGCTGCGCTCCTGCGCCCACGCCATGGACGCCATCAGCGAGCACTTCTACGTCGGCGGCGATGCGGAGAAAGCGGGAGATGTCATCTCACATACAGGCCGCTGCGTCGACGAGATCCGCGCCCAGGCGCACGCCGATCGGTGCTCCCGCGAGGCCTTCCCCGGCCCCGCCGACCGCGACATCCGCATCGCCATGGACGAGTGGAACTACTGGTACGGCCCGCACATTTATGGCGAACTGGGCACGCGCTACTTTCTCAAGGATGCCCTGGGCATCGCCGCGGGGCTGCACGAGTACTTCCGCCAGAGCGACATCTATCTGATGGCCAACTACGCCCAGACGGTCAATGTCATCGGTGCGATCAAGACGACGCGGACCGACGCCGCCTTCGCTGCGACCGGTGAGGTGCTGAGGCTCTACCGGGCCCACTTCGGCGTGATACCGCTGCAGACGACGCCAAGCGAGCCCGTCGACGTGCAGGCGGCGCTGACGCAGGATGGCAGGCACCTGACGATCGGCGTCGTGAACCCCTTCACGGAAACTCTGCAACTTCCCCTGCGGATCGAAGGCGTGGACCTGACTGGGCGCGGCAGGCGCTTCTGCCTCTCCGGGCCCGAGCCGATGGCGTACAACGAGCCGGGTCAACCGTCGCGCGTGACGGTCGAAGAGTCGGCGGTGACGGACGCGGAGACGCTGCACCTGCCGCCCTTGAGCGTCACGATCTATCGCCTGGAGGTCCGGGCGCAGCGCGGCTGACAGCCGACCCCTGCCGTCGTCATCGACGCGCCGCGGCTTGTGGTCGCTGGTTCGGGTCCCTCCTCGTTAGCCGCCGCAGCCCCAGTCGCCGAGGAGGATGCCGAGGTCCGCCTGGTCGGTGTCGCCGTCGCCGTCGAGGTCGCCACCGCCGCCCATGTTGTAAGAGCCGAGCAGCTGGCCGAGGTCGGACTGGTCGGTATCGCCGTCGCCATCGAGATCGCCGACGCACAGGGTGTCCGCTTTGGGATGGGCCAGAAAGAACTCGATCACGAGTCGGCTGAAGTCAGGAGAGAGCGACGGCACGTGCGAGCCGCCGACGATCGTCCACAGTTCCGCCGACCCGCCGGGGAGACACTCCATCTCGTAGCGCGTGACCAGAGTCTCATCGCCAGGGATGTTCGTATCGAGATCCAGCGGGGCAGGCGAGGCGTCGCCCTCGACCAGGCATCCGTCATACTCGGCCCACGTCTCCGCCGAGGCAACCGCGCCCGGGCACGGCGTGCCATGGAGTGAGCCGCCGGAAGAGAATATCTCGCTGTCTGCAGTCCCATGGATCTGCAGAGCGTGCACCGGACCCGAAGGCGTGCAGTCAGCGGGATCGTCGAACGTCGCGCCTGCGAGCGATGCAATCGCCGCAATGGTGGCTGCGTGGTCGCACGCCAGGCGGTACGACATGAATCCGCCATTCGAGTGCCCGACCACGTAGATCCGTCTGTCATCGATGTTGAACAGGCTCTGCACCTCGGCGATGAGCGCCCGCAGGTAGCCCGAGTCGTCAACGTCGCTGCCATAGAAGTTGCAGCAGGCGTCAGTCGCATTCCAGAACCGGCTTCCCCCGGGATCGGTCGTGCCATCTGGATGCAGGTAGAAGAAGCCGTACTCGTCGATGAGCGGGGCGAAGCCCATGTACGCCTCCTGCAACGCACCCGAGGCGCCATAGCCATGCAGCAACATGACCAGAGGCGCCGGTGTCTGCGGATCATATCCGGACGGCACGCGCACCAGCACCGGACCACGTCCCAGGTCGATATGGACTTGCGATTCACCGCGAGTCTTCTCGCCGTCGCCCGACGCGCGATCGGGCGGCACATGTGACTCATCGGACCGCTTCGGCGACGCGCCAGCGACAGACCCATGTGAGATGTGCGCCGTGTGCAGCGTCGATGCGCCGGCCGACGGCAGGCCGAAGATCGTGGCGCCCAGCAACGCCATCCCCAGGACGGACGCCGGTGCCCTGAGTCCGCTGGTGCTTGCTCGGATCACAGCGCTCTCCAATCTTCGCTGCAGTCTGCGTGGTGCTGTCGCAACTCCTCCTTATCCGCCGCAGCCCCAGTCGCCGAGGAGGATGCCGAGGTCCGCCTGGTCGGTGTCGCCGTCGCCGTCGAGGTCGCCACCGCCGCCCATGTTGTAGGAGCCGAGCAGTTCGCCGAGGTCGGACTGGTCGGTATCGCCGTCGCCATCGAGATCGCCTTCGCAGCCGGTCTCGCACTCATCGGGGATGCCGTTGCCGTTGTCATCGGCGCTGGTGCCGTCAGCGATGTCGCAGGAGTCGGGCAGGCCGTTGGCGTTGCAGTCGTCGGTGAGTCCCTGGGAGATCTCGGTGTCGTCACCGACGCCGTTCATGTTGCAGTCGCGCTCTCCGATGCGAAGGTAATAGACATCCTGTTCGCCGTTGTAGGTGGTGCTGTAGGCGAGGTCAGCCCCGACGAGGTCGGAGACCATGTGGTAGTAGTCGCCGATCTTGTTCTGGTTGGGCCAGCCGGCATGGGGGTTCCAGGCCGGTCCGACGGGGACGGAGGTGCTCCAGGTGGCGCCGGCGTCGGTGGAGTAGGCGTAGTAGGTTTCGCTGGTGTAGCCGCCGCCGGCGTTGCGGGTGTCGTTCCAGACGGCGTCGATGCGGCCGTTGGGCGCGACGGACATGGTGCCGAACCACTGCCAGCCGGTCTGCACGTCGTTGACGCGGACGGGCGAACTCCAGGAGGCCCCGCCGTTGGTCGAGCGGGCGATGGCGACGTCCATGGGGTCGCCGCCGTTGGGGTCGACGCTGCACACCATGTAGATGTTGCCGGCGGTGGGGCCGTCGGACTTGTCGACGGCGAGCCAGACCTGGCCGAGCAGGCCGCCCGGGTTCGGCCCGTCGCTGGAACGGAAGCCGCCGCCGAGGTTCACGTAGACGGTCTGGCCGAATGTCGGCGTCTGGCCGGCAAGCTTGGCGTTGGTGGAGCGCGTGGTCATGAACTGGCCGGACCACCAGTCGTAGCCGCCGATGTGCAGATCGCCGTTCTCCGCGACGTCGAGCGTGCTGTAGAACGGATCCGTGGGGACGCTGCGACAGGTCTCGAAAGAGTCCCCGCCGTCCGTCGAGCGCGTGAAGGCACCGTTGCAGGAGGAGAAGTAGTCGGACCAGACGGCGTAGATGTGGCCGCGGCCGGGGCTGTCGGTGCGGTCGATGGTCATCCACTGTTTGTCGCCGCCCCAGGCGTAGGTGCCCGCGTCCCAGTTCACGCCGCAGTCATCGGAGCGGAAGACGTGGCACCAGAAGTCGGTGAGCTGCGGGTTGGCGCTGAGGCTGTTGTAATAGAACGTTCCCTCCGCATCCACGCCCAGCACGGGATCGCTGCGGAAGATGCCCGGCTCGATCACGCCAGGAAACGTCCAGGTGCGCCCGCCGTCGTGCGAATAGGCGTAGCCCGCCTGGCGAAAGTTGCTCGAGGTCGTATCGAACTGGCGCCAGGCGATCACCATGCGGTTAGGATTGGTGGGATCGACGGCGATGGAAGGCTCGTTGGCGGCATCGCCAAGGATGTTGT
>CAZZPX010000154.1:0-7176 GCA_964655955.1 uncultured Phycisphaerales bacterium
CGGCGGTCTTGTAGCCGATGCCGCTGTAGCCGATCGCGTACTTGTCGCTGGCCACGCCCTGGACCACCGCGGAAGAGCCGGGCTGCTCCTTGACCGTGTCCTTGTAGTCGCCCTTGAAGAGGGCGTGCTCCTTGAAGTAGCCGTAGGTGCCCGAAGCGCTGTTACGGCCGTAGAGGCTGATGGGCTTGCTGGCCCACTCGCCCTTGAGGCCCAGATCGCCCCAGGTGGTGATGTTCTTGCTGCCGCTCTTGTAGGTCTGCGAGAAGATGCCGTCGAGTTGCTCGAGGCTCAGACCCTGCTCAGCGATGGGGTTGTCCTTGTGGACGAAGACGGCGAGCATGTCGATGCTGGTGCGCAGAGGCGTGGGCTTGTAGCCGTACTTCTCCTCGAACTGATCGATCTCGGCGGCCTTCATCTCGCGGCTCATGGGGCCGAACGTGGAAGTGCCTTTGATGAGAGCCGGGGGCGCGGTAGAGCTGCCCTTGCCCTCGATCTCGGCCTGGACGTTGGGGTACATCTTGCGGAATCCTTCCGCCCAGAGCGCCATGAGATTGTTCATGGTGTCCGAGCCGACGCTCTTGATGGTCCCGGAGACGCCTTCCGTCTGCTGGTACTCGGGCATCCTGGGGTCGACTTTGACCGCATCCTGTGCCAGTGCCGCGCCCGTGCTCGCCGTGAGGGCGAGGGCGACACCCAGAGCAACTCGATTCAGCTTCATCCTTCATTCCTTTACTTTGGGGGTGCGGCTTCCACCGCTTTGTGTCCATTCCAAACGCGCCGGAACGGTAGCGGTCGAGCGCTAAGATGCTGCTAAGAGGGCGCACACGTCTCGTGCGATCGCCACAATCTCAGGCAGCGGCCCTGCCCCGCATCGGTGAATCGCCCGGCGTGCGCGGCCCGCCCCGGGCCACACGCCGGGTCCGCGGCGAATTCCGTTGAGCTTGGCGCGAGCGGCGTTTACGATACCGCCTGGAGCCGCGGCCGGCGCATCACCCTGCCGTGATGGACTCAGGTGCGGGAGCCATTCGCCCCGCCATGTGTGAGTCGTCGTTCTCGTCGCCCCGCGATGCGCTTTCGTTCCGTCAACGATCGGCAAGCTCAACCGCAACAGCGAGGAGGCTCATCATGCGACTCAACATTCGCGCCTTTGCCCTCACCTGCGCCATCCTGTGGGGACTGGCCATCTTCCTTGTCACCTGGTGGGTCATCCTCTGGCAGGGAATCTCCGACCCGCCGGAGGTCACGCTTCTCGGCCGCATCTACAAAGGTTATACGGTCAGCTACGCCGGCAGCGTCGTAGGTCTGCTCTGGGGATTCGTGGACGGGCTGATTGGCGGCGCCGTCTTCGCCTGGCTGTACAACCTCCTCGCCGGCAAATTCGGCGGTCGGGCCGGGGCGCCCGCCGCAGAGGCCTGAGGCCACATCCCAGCGCACTGCCGCATCAGGATCGAGGTCCCTTCGCCGGCGTGCAGCGTGCGTCAACTCATGACGGCGGCGACGGCCAGTTCGTGCGCCTGGTTGTAGTACCGGATCAGCTTCTTCCAGTCGAACTCGACGCTGTGCTGCTCGCAGGCGTTGCGGACGGCGATGCGCTCGCGCCGGCTGAGGGCGCAATAGCTGAGCAACACCCGTGTCAGTTCCGCCGCCGACTCGTGGAAGCCCGTGTTGCGGCGGCGGACGATCCACATGCCCCAGTCATCATGGTCGTCGAAGTTGGTCTGCACGTAGCGGCCGAACCCCGCCAGGTCGCTGGTCACGGCCGGCACGCCCGACGCCATGCACTCAAGCGGCGTGTAGCCCCAGGGCTCATACGACGAGGGGAAGACGCCCAGGTGGCAGCCGCGGACGAACTGGTCGTAGTCCATCTTCCACAAGGGATTCGATGACTTGATGAACTCGGGGTGGTAGACGACCTTGACCCGATCGTGCGCCGCGTTGAAGAGGTGCAGGGCGCGGATCTGCGCCAGCACCGCATCGTCCTCATCCTGCAGTTGATGGGTGATGACCGGCGGATCGAGCTTGCTGTGCCAGGCCTGCAGCGTGCGCTTCAGGCGCAACTGCCAGTAGTCGCTGATGAGATGATCGAGCTTGGGGCTGTGGCCCGAGACGATCTCGTTGAAGAAGCGCTCGCCGACCTCCGCCATCATGGCTCGGGTGGTGTCGCGCATTTCGCCGAGAATGCCGCGGCGCTGCAGGCACTCGCTGATGATCTGCCGCACTGGCCGATTCGTCACGATGAAGAAGACGACCGTGGTGTCCAGGTCGGAGGCCTTGAGTTCCGCATTTAGCCGCGCCGCCGACTCCAGGCAGAGGTCGAAGCCCTTGTTGCGCGGCTCGAACCTGCCGGAAGTGAAGAAGTACAGCGTCTTGTCGAGGTCGAAGCTGTAGCTGGGAAAGAAATGCCCGCGCGTGAAGCGGTGAATGCGTTCCTTGTACTCCTTGTGCAGCGACTGGAGATGATGCAGCGCCTCGAACCGCTGCACGTTCAGGCCGTTGGGGAGGCAGACGTCGGGCGAGCGGCCGAGCAGGTACTTGCACTCCTCGCCGGTCACTTCGCTGACGGTGGTAAAGATGTGCGCTCCGTGCGCGCAAGCTCGTTCCATCCGATGGACCGTCTCGATGTTGAACGAGCGCGCCTCCTGTTCGTGATCGAGGTAGGGAAGCTGCTCGTACAGCCCGGTGCGGGCCGAGGCGATGTAGCGACCGGTGATCGTGGCGTGCGTCGTGAAGACGGTGGCGATGGGCAGCTTGGCTCGGCGGATGAAGGGAATGGCAAGGCCGCCCATCCACTCGTGGAAGTGCCCGATGAGCAGGCGCGGGGCGTAGTGCTGCGAAAGTGCCAGGAAGAGCTGGAAGACCGCTCCGGCGAAACTGACCGCGCCGTCGACGAGCGGATCCTGGTCAGGCGTGGCGATCGCGTGGTCCTTCCACAGGTAGTACTTGAGTTCCGCCAGGCGCTGGGGCCCCATGTCGTGTTCGAGCAGGATCACCTTGGGCCGTCCGCTCACCAGCCAGCGGCCATACCTCGCCTTGAGGCCCGTGTCGGCGAGGGACTCGATGGCTCGGGCCATGGCGGAGGTGGGGCGGCGTTCCTCGAACTCGATCTGGGCGGACTGCTCGTTGTATGGGCCGACGAGGCAATAGCGCGTGTTCCACTGATCCACGGTGGCGGAGGCCTTGCTGCGCAGGACTTGGTAGATCCCGCCGATCTGGTGGCAGGCCTCCCAGGCGACCTCGAAGAGGACGGGCGCCCGGCCTCGGCCGCCCGCCTGCAGCGCGCCGTCGTCGACGGCCTTGCTCGCCGGTGAACGGGCGCCGGACGGCGTGGGAGTGGGAAGGGCTGTGGGCGGGGCGACGCTGCGACCGGTCGGCGGCGTCTCCGTCGGCTTCGTGCTGCGTGTGCTGCCGGTGCGGGACATAACCTCTGCATCGTCCTTACGCAGGCGAAACATGAGTTTCAGGTCGCCCGAGCCGCCGTGCGCGGGCACGCCAGATCGCAGCGCCGGGGACCGCCGTGAGCATCGCTGCGCAATCGACGCTCGCCGCGTCGTCTATCCTAGCGTGCTCGCCGCGCGCGGGCAGTGTCGCTACCATCGCCGTGTGACTGCTGCCCCTCGCATTCATCGTCTCGAAGTGCATCCGCGGCAAGGCGCCCCGGACCCGCGCGCCGCCGCCCTTGCCGCCGCCGCACGGGAACATGGGTTCGACCTGCGTTCCGTCACCAGCGCCCGCGTTTATCTCATCGCCGGGTCGCTTGCCGACGATGAAGTCGAGCGCGTGGGGCGGCAACTTCTCGCCGATCCCATCACCCAGCAGGCCGTCCGAGACGCCGCCGCCACCCGCGACGGTGACTGCACGATCGAGGTGCACCCGTTGCCCGGCGTGATGGATCCCGTCGCTCAGTCCACCGCCATGGCCGTGCGCGACCTGGTCGGACGGGAGGTCGAGGTCAAGACAGGGTGGCGTTACGACATGCGCGGCGTCAAGATGGAAGCCGCACAGGAACTGGCGCAGCGCTTCCTCGCCAACACGGTGATCGAACACATTCATGTCGGACCGTATCTGCCCGAGTCGTTCCCGCAGGGGCGGGCGTACGAGCTGACACTGACGCACGTGCCCCTGCGGGGGCTGGACGACGCTCAACTCGTCAAGCTCAGCCGCAATGCTCATCTCTTTCTCTCGCTGGAGGAGATGCGGGCGATCGCGGGCTACTACCGCGAACTCGGCCGCGATCCCACCGACGTCGAACTCGAGACGCTCGCCCAGACCTGGTCCGAGCATTGCGTTCACAAGACGCTCAAGAGCGACATCGTCTACACAGCCGACGATCTCGAAGAGGATGTGATCGACTGGACCAAACGGCCCGGTCACGAGCGTCTGCCCGACGGCTCGATCCACATTGACAATCTGCTCCGCTCCACCGTCGCCGCCGCCACGCACGAGTTGATCGCCGAGGGCCTCGACTGGACGCTCAGCGTCTTCGTCGACAACGCAGGTGTGATCCGCTTTGACGACGAGCACGCCGTCTGCGTCAAGGTCGAGACGCACAATCACCCGTCGGCAATCGAGCCGTACGGCGGGGCGGCGACAGGGATCGGCGGGTGCATACGCGATGTCATCGGCACGGGCCTCGCCGCCAGGCCCATCGCCTCCACGGATGTCTTCTGCGTCGCCCCCCCCGACACCGCCGATGTCCCCGCCGGCTGCCTGCACCCCAAGCGCATCCTCAAGCGCGTCGTCGAAGGCGTGCGCGACTACGGCAACCGCATGGGGATTCCCACCGTCAACGGGGCCGTCTGGTTCCACGACGCCTACATCGGCAACCCGCTGGTCTACTGCGGCTGCGTCGGCGTCATGCCTAGCCATCTCGTGCACGGTGAGGCGCAGGCGGGGGATCACATCATTGTTCTCGGCGGGGCGACCGGCCGCGACGGCATCCACGGCGCGACCTTCTCTTCCGCGGAACTCACCGACTCGCACGCCGATGAGTTTTCCCACGCCGTGCAGATCGGCAACGCCATCGAGGAGAAACGCACGCTCGACGCGATCTTGCGCGCGCGCGATGCGCTCGGCGGGCCTCTCTATCACGCCATCACCGACTGCGGCGCGGGAGGATTCTCCTCGGCGGTGGGCGAGATGGGTGAGAAACTCGGCGCCGAGGTGCATCTCGAACGCGCGCCGCTCAAGTACGAAGGCCTCAGCTACACGGAGATCTGGATCTCCGAGGCCCAGGAGCGCATGGTTCTCGCCGTCCCGCCAGAGCACATTGGCCGCGTCAAGAAGATCTGTGCCGAGGAATCCGTGGCAGTATGCGACCTCGGCGTCTTTGGCACGCCGGGCGCGGATCTCATCCTCAACTACGAAGGCACGGAAGTCGGCCGCCTGTCGATGGACTTCCTGCACAACGGCCTGCCGCAAGCCCATCGCAAAGCGCACTGGCAGGCTCTGTCCGCCCCGGGCTCCCCTCGGGGTCCTGCTCCTGCCGGAGCAGAGCGCCATGCCGGGGCAAAGCGCAGCGCCGCCCCGGGTACTCCCGCCTCGCGCCCTCCTTCCTCCCATTCCATCCCCCAGATGCTCCGCGCCCTGCTCGCCCACCCCAACATCGCCAGTAAGCACTGGATCATCCGCCAGTACGACCACGAGGTACAGGGCGGCTCCGCAGTCAAGCCGCTTACCGGGCCGCGGCACACCGGCCCCTCCGACGCCGCCGTCATCCGCCCCGTCCTCGACTCGCTGCAGGGCCTCGCCATCGCGAGCGGCCTCGCCACCGCGGTCGGCCTGCCCGAGCAACAGGGCGACCCGTATCTCATGACGCTCGCCGCCGTCGACGAGTGCGTGCGCAATCTCGTCTGCACCGGGGCAGACCCGTCGCGCATCGCCATCCTCGACAACTTCTGCTGGCCCAGTTGCGATACGCCCGAAGCGCTCGCCTCGCTCATGCGCGCTGCGGAAGGGTGCTACGACGCAGCCAAGGCCTATCGCACGCCCTTCATCTCGGGCAAGGACTCGCTCAACAACCAGTTCACGACGGAGAGCGGCGAGCGCATCTACATCCCGCCGACGCTGCTCATCACGGGCGTCGGCATCGTCCCGGACGTGCGCCGCTGCGTAACGATGGACGCCAAGCCTGTTCCCTCGCGCCTTTTCTGCGTGGGCGAGACGCACGATCACCTGCGCGGCAGCCACGCGGCCTCGCTCGAAGCCGCCCTCGCCGGGCCGTCGCACCTGCCGCGCACGGATCTGTCGCTTGGCCCGCGCCTCGCTCGTGCCGTGCACGAACTGATCCAGGCCGGCCTGGTTCTCGCTGCCCACGACTGCTCCGACGGCGGCCTGCTCGTCGCCGCTGCGGAGATGGCCTTTGCTGGCAGTACCGCAGCCGAACCGTTCGGCCTGGCGCTGACGCTCGAAGCGTTGCCCGGTGACGCTGTTGATCGCTTCACCCGCGCCTTTGCTGAGACGCCGAGCCGCTATCTCCTTCAGGTGCGTGAGCACGGGGCGGAGGAGGTGGCGCGGAAGCTCGCCGACGCCGAGGTTCCCTTCGCTGAGATCGGCGTCTTTGATCGCACCGGCACGCTCAGCGCCGAGGAACTCGACCTCGACGCCGATCTCACGGAACTGGAAGCGCTCTGGCGCGCGCCCCTGGACTGGAACGGCCACGAACGCGCGAGACGCACATGAGCGACGACACTCCCATCGCGCTGCTCCTTCGCACCGCCGGCACGAACTGCGACGCCGAACTAGCGCAGGCGTTTCGCCTCGCCGGAGCCCAGGTGCGGACGATCCATCTCGACGCACTCATCGCCCAGCCGGATCTGCTGCGCGAGTTTCAGATCATCGCCCTGCCGGGCGGTTTCAGCTATGGCGATGACATCGCCGCCGGCCGCATCTTCGCGCTCAAGACGCGCATGCATCTCTACAGGCCGCTTGCCGACGCGGTCGAGCGCGGCACGCCGATCATCGGCATCTGCAATGGCTTCCAGGTCCTCGTGCAGACGGGCCTGCTGCCGGGTCTCGCCGCGGCTGACGGCTGGCCCCACGAGCCGCCCGCGCAGTTAGTCACTCTCACCGACAACGACCGCGGCTGCTTTATCGATGACTGGTTCGGCGTCGAACTGGAGGCCGAGTCAACCTGCATCTGGACCAGAGACATTCAAGCCGACGACGCGGCGCGAGTGC
>CAZZPX010000155.1:0-7122 GCA_964655955.1 uncultured Phycisphaerales bacterium
GGCGCGAGTGCAGGTAGAAGACGTCGCCGGGATACGCCTCGCGCCCGGGCGGCCGGCGGAGCAGCAGCGACAACTGCCGATACGCCGTCGCCTGCTTGGAGAGGTCGTCGTAGATGCAGAGCACGTGCTTGGGCGTCTTTCCGTCCTTGCCCTGCCACATGTAATACTCGCCCATGGCGCAGCCGGCGTAGGGCGCGATGTACTGCAGCGGGGCGGGATCCGAAGCGGCGGCGTTGACCACGATCGTGTAGTCCATCGCGCCGTGGCTGCGCAGCGTCTCCACCACGCCCGCCACGGTCGACTCCTTCTGGCCGACGGCGACGTAGATGCAGACGACCGCCGCCTCCGTGCCCCAGTACTGCTTCTGGTTGATGATGGTGTCGATGGCGATGGCGGTCTTGCCCGTCTTGCGGTCGCCGATGATCAGCTCGCGCTGGCCGCGACCGATGGGAATCATCGAGTCGATCGCCTTGATGCCGGTCTGCAGGGGCTCTTTCACCGGCTGGCGGAAGGCGATGCCGGGCGCGACGATGTCGATCTTGCGCGTCTGGGCGGTCTCGATCGCCGGCCCGCCGTCGAGCGGCTGGCCCAGCGGGTTGACCACCCGCCCCAGCAGCGCATCGCCGACGGGCACCTCGAGCAGCCGGCCGGTCGACTTGACGGTGTCGCCCTCTTCGACTGCGAGATAGTCGCCGTAGATCACCGCGCCGACGGTATCGAGTTCGAGGTTGAAGACCTGCCCCATGACCACGCCGTGGTCCGTCTCGAACTCGAGCAGTTCGCCCGCCATGGCATGCGACAGGCCGTAAATCCTGGCGATGCCGTCACCTACCTCCACGACCCGCCCGATCTCGGAGACTTCCAGTTCGTCGGCGTAGTTGGCGATCTCGCTCTGGATGATCGTGCCGATCTCATCGGTCCTGATTTTCAAGATAAAGCCCTCTTCTTCTGGCCTTGCAGGTTGGCGGCGAACGCCGGTCACTCCACCCGGCGCCGGGAAAACAGCGTAACGACTTGCCGCAGCGGTGTCGCCCGGCGGGCGGCATGGTAGTGTCATGCCCGGGCCTGTGCATCCGTCGGAGGACGCTGTGGCGCGGCGAGAGGTGACAATTCTGCCGCCCGATCTGCCCCCGCGCGAGGAACTGGCGGTGGCGGATGCAGCGGCGCTGCGCCCCCGGGCGGTGCTCGGCGCGGCGGTGCTGGCGGAGGCCATCTGCGCGGGCAAGGTCGCCGACCTCGTCCTCGACCAGGTCATCTTCGAGCGCCTGCGCTGCGGCGAGGCGGCGTGGCCGGGCGTCAGGCTGACCGACGGCCGGGTCGTGGGCTGCGACTTCGCCGCGGCAGACTGGAGCGCCGGCCGGCTCACGCGCGTCGAGGTCGCCGACTGCCGCTTCACCGGCTGGGTGGCGGCGGAAGTGGAGTTGAGCGAGGTTCTCTTCCGCGACTGCAAGCTGACCGATGCGCGCCTGCTGCGGGCCAGGTTCGACCGCTGCCGTTTCGAGGGGTGCGACCTGCGCGGCGTGAGCTTCGAGGAAGCCAACCTGTGCGATGTCGTGTTTCGCCGTTGCGATCTGCGCGAGGCGCGGCTGGTGCGGGCCAGGACGCAGCGCATCGACTTGCGGACGTGTCGCATCGAAGGCCTGGAAGTCACCGCAGGGGAACTTCCCGGTCTCACGATCGAGCCCGCGCAGTGCGCCGCGCTGCTGCACCTGCTCGGCGCCGACGTGCGCAGCACCGATGAGTGAAGGAGCGGCGGGCGGCTTCGCGGACGCCGGCGGGCGACGCATCCGCGCCGCGGGCACTCCGTCCCGCCGGATGGTCCACGCGGACGTACTCCCCAGAATCCCCTTGCCACACCCTAAGAGTTAGTGTATACTAGCTTCCGATGAGCAGGCGCTCACCACGGAGGCCGGCCATGTGCACTTCGCTTCAACCGCACGCGCCGCCGCGGCCGCGAACGCCAGGCCGCGACAACCGCCGGCGCCGCTTCACCCTCGGTTGCGTGCTTCTTCTTCTCATCAGCGCCGCTGCGGGACTGCTGCTCGTTCTCGCCGCTTGGGACGAAGAGCAGATGCATGGCTATGCCCATTTCCTCGGCGTGCAGATCGTCGTGGGCGGGCTCGCCTTCGGCGTGTGTCGTCTCCTCTGGTTCCAGTGCGTGCGGACGCTGCCGGCGATGGTGATCGCCGTTGCCGCCGCCCAGGCCGCCGCCAACCTGCCCGTGCTCGCGCTTCTCGCCGCCGCTGACCTGCCCCCGCCCCTGGGTCTGCTCGTGGGCGGGCCGCTGTGGGGGCCGCTCGTCGTGGTCCTTGCGAAGCGCCTGCTCGACATCGACACGGCGGAGGCGGCGCTGCCCACCGTCCTCTGCATCGGCGCCTACGCCTTCTCTTTCGGAATGAACGCGTACAGGCTGCTCTACGGCTGACGCCGCGGCGTCATCACGTCCCGCAGCCGTAATCGCCGAGCAACTCGCCGAGGTCGGTCTGGTCGGTATCGCCGTCACCATCAAGGTCGCCGCCTTCATCGACCCCATAGCTGGCGAGCAGTTGGCCGAGGTCTGCCTGATCCGTGTCACCGTCGCCGTCGAGGTCGCCAACGCACGTGTCGCTGCACTGGTTGAGGTGGATGGAGAAGTATGAGCCGTACGGCTGGGTGGCGACAAGATCCTCGACGCCGTTGCCGTCAAGATCACCGCTCACCAGATCATGGCTGGCGCCGAGATAGCTGCGCATTGCAGGGAAAGTGGCGTCGTCGGCATTGAGCAGAATGTTGAGGCGCAAGCTCTTGTTGTCGCCGAGGCGATCGCCGGCGCAGATATCTACGTCGCCATCGCCATCGTAGTCGCCGGTCGCCAGCACGCCGCCGCTCCAAGGGGGCAATTCGTACTGGCCAACAGCTGCGAGCGAGCCGTCGCCCTGGTTCCGGAGAATTGTGACGTAGTAGTACTCCTCGTCCCAGTCCCAATCGTAGTACTCGCCGCTGACGACCAGGTCGGTCAACCCGTCGCCGTCCAAGTCTGCAACGGAGAAGTCGTTCGCGTCGAACTGCTCTACGCCGGCGTAGTCGTACTCGGTCGGTGCGGCGAAGGTGCCGTCGCCGTTGTTGAGGGCGATGGAGTAGGACGAGAAGTACCCGAGCACGAGATCAAGATCGTCATCGTCGTCGAGGTCGATCGCCTCGATGAGCGTCGCGGCGGCATTGATCGTCGAGTCGACCGGGCCGAAGGTGCCGTCGCCGTCGTTGAGATACACGTCGGCGCTGGAGCCCGGGTAGTTGCCGACGACGAAGTCATCAAGCTCGTCGCCGTTGAGGTCGACGAGCGCTAGGCCGCGCGGATCGCCGACGCGGGGATACGTGTTCAGCACGTCGAAGTCACCGGCGCCTGTGCCCAGGAGCGTCTGCACGCTGTCGTTCTCGATGATGAACGCGAGGTCGGGTGCCCCATCGCCATTCAAGTCCCCGGCGCGCAGTTCCGTGGGGGTGTCGCCGACGTCGGCAACGGCCCCGGGCGTAAGCAGGCCGGCGCCATTATTGAGCATGGTTGCGATGCCCGAGTAGTCCGCGCCGATAAGGGCGTCGAGATCGCCGTCGCCGTCCACATCGGCTAGGGCCGCGGAGCGCTCGTCGCCGGCAATGTCGTTGTGCTGCGGCGCGATGAGACCGCCATGGCCGTCGTTCAGGTAGGCGATGACCGCACCGGGAAGGCTCTCGACGCCGACGAGGATATCGCTGCCGCCATCGCCGTTGAGGTCCACAAGCGTGGCGTATCCGGGGTTCACGCCGGAGGGATACTCCCGGCGGTCCGGGAGCGAGCCATCGCCGGCCCCGAGGAAGACGATCGTGAGGTGGTCATCAAGGCCTTCCGTGACGACGACGAGATCCATGTGGCCGTCGTCATTCAGATCGCCGGAGGTGAGCCAACCGGTGAATCGAGGGACGGTGAGTACGACCTCCGCCGCGAAGGTGCCGTTCCCTGTGCCGAGCAAGACTCGCACCTCGTGATCCGCGCCGAGGGCGGGTCGGAGCATGACGGCGAGGTCGTGGTGGCCGTCCTCGTTGAAGTCGCCGCCTGTCAGTCCCGTGAGGTAGTTGGCATTAAGGGGCAGCGGCGCCTGCGCTGAGAAGGCGCCGGCCCCATCGCCGAGCAGCAGCCATATCTCCGGTTCCTCGCAGGCGACGGCGAGGTCAAGGTTGCCGTCCTCGTCGTAATCTGCGGGAGCGAGAGCGAAGGGGTTGAGCCCGACATCGATCGGTTGGGTCAGCGTGTATTGACCGCTGCCGTTGTTGAGAAGGATGGTCACGCCCGTGGCATCGTCGCCGTAGAAGCCGGCGAGCGGGACGCCGATGTCGAGGTCGCCGTCATTGTCGAAGTCGATGCAGACGGGTTGCTGCGGCTTGTCCGTGCCGAGTTCGTAGGCGCCGCCATCGGTGAACGTCCCGTCGCCCTGGTTGAGCCGAATGCGCACCCACGTCGGCTCCGGCCCCCATCCCTGCGAGCCGGAGGCGGCGACGATGTCGATGTCGCCGTCGCCATCAACGTCGCCGCACGCCACGTGGGGCTCACCGAAACCGCTGCCGCCAAAGTCGGTGAATATCTCGCCCACAGCGAATCCCGCAGCTCCCTGGTTGTAGTACACAGTCATCCGCGCCCACTGCCAGCCGGCGACGTTGACCGGGGTGTGGTCGCCGACGACGAAGTCCGTGTCGCCATCGGTGTCGAAGTCCGCGGCGGCGATGGAATAGGCTTCACTTTCGCCGAGCGCCTCCGTTGGAAAGTCTGATCCGCCACATTCTCCGAGCGAGGATGCCTGACCACTCAGCAGGATCGCGCCTACCGACACCAGTGCTGATTTCCTGTTCATCCGTGTCATGCTCATCTCCCGTTGTCGTGTCACTGAGATTGCCCCATCATCTCGCTCACAGAGATCGGACCGCTGCACTGTCAGAAAGCGGTACTGCCTCCGCCGGAGACCTTCATCGCTGCGCCCCAACAGATCGCCAGTCGCAAGGCTCTCGTTCTGCCGTCATATCCTGCCTCCAGCCGCGCGAAACGCGGGGCGCACGAGTCCCGTCGAACGTGCCGCCCATGCGACCTGTCAGGGAAGGAGAGACACCCGCCCCATAGGTTTCCCCAGCCGGGCAGCCAGGATCTAGTCTACAGCGCCTCAGGCCCCGCGCCAGCCTAAAAGAGCTAGATGCCCGAAAAAGGACGGGAAATCCTGTGGAACGCGATCGATCAGCAGCCACGATCGCCTGCGCCGCGCGCTGACTCATGCCGCGCTGGTGCCGCACCTTCGGTTGCGAATCGTCACGCGTACACCTGCCGGCCCTGCGGGATGAGGAGCTTGGCGATGTTGGCGCACAGCCGATCCGCGATGCGCGCGAAGGCGGCGTAGTGCGCTTCGCAGGCCTCGTCGTACTTGGCCCGCGTGATCCCCGCCGCTTCGAGATGCTCCGGCCCCTGGTCCGCCCAGCGCTGCATCGTGTCGCGATACGCTTCGAAATGAAACTGGAAGCCGTAGGTCAGCGGGCCGGTGCTGAACGCCTGCACCTTGCAACGCTCGCTCGAGGCCAGCGGCGCCGCGTCGGCGGGGAGCTTGCTGATGCGCCGCGTGTGAAAGTGATACATCTGCGTGGTCCAGCCGATGCCCGAGAAGAGCGCATCGATCGTGCCGGGAAAGGCGAGCGTGGTCGGCTGAAACCCGACCTCGGGCTTGTCCATCGGCTCGACTTCGCCGCCCAGCGCCGCAGCCAGAAGCTGCGCGCCGAGGCAGACGCCGACGATCGGCGTGCCGCGCTCGTGCGCCTGGCGAAGAAAGTTCAATTCGCCCTCCATCCACTTCTCCGGCTCGTCAACGTTCTGCGGCCCCCCCAGCGACACCACCGCCGCCACCTCGTCGAAATCATGCGGCGGATTCTCCCCCAGGTCCGGCCGACTGATCCGCAGGTGATGGCCGTGGTCGCGCAGCACCGCGCCGAGTCGGGCGGGCAGACAGTTGTCGCTGTGCTGAAAGACGATGATGGGCATGAGGTCAAGATAGCAGAAGCGTCCGGGGCGAGTCCCGCCATGCCGCTGCCGCGGGTGCTCAGGCGTCGGTCGTCGGGCGGAGGATCGCCACGCTGGCGTCGTGGCCGTCGAAGTAGTCCTGGCGGAAGCGCACCAGGTAGGTCTGCCGCAGCGCCCACTCGACGACCGCCGCCGTGTTGAGCCGTTGCGCCGGGCCGAGATCCACCTCGTCGAAGCGCGGATGATGCCGATCCGAGAGGAAGTTGAACGCGACGCCCACGCGCGCCGCCGCGTAGGCCCGCGCCACCACCTCGAGCGCCCGCGCCTGCGACAGCGTGTTCAGCGAGCCGGAAAAGTACACCACATCCGGCTCGAAGCGGGCGAAGGCGTCGCGCTCGCGCACGAAGTCGACCGCTTCGAACTGGCAGTCAGGTATCTGCTTCGGTGCCTGCAGGCGGGCCGCGTCCGTGAAGTCGCGGAAGGCGTCCAGCCCGATGAACGCCCGGGGCAGCTTCTCCAGTTCGACCAGCCGCTGCGCCAGCTCACCGCGTGCGCAGCCGGCGTCGAGCACGCGCCGCCCGCTCGGATCGAGCATCGAGGTCAGGACGTCGAAGCGAGTCGTCTGCGCCCGCTCGTTGAACCAGAGCGTCGCCTCGAAGCTCGGGCCGAAGTGATCCAGCGCCTGCCGATAAGGCTTGAGATACGCCGCCTCGCCGCTCGTTCGCTTCCTGCTCATCGCCTCTCATCCTAGCCTCGCGGCACGCGGGGCTGGTAAGCTGCACGCTCTCTCGTTCACAAAGGAAGGCGAATCATGGCCGAGAATCAGCAATCCCAGGAGCAGCAGGGGGCCGCGCGCGACCCGGGCCTGGGCGGCGCGGTGCAGATGCCGCGCCCGCCCGCCGGCGGCCCGCAGGTCGTCTACGCCCAGCCGCCGGGTTACGTCGACCGCCGACCGCGGCGCTTCTCCGCCCTGCGCTGGCTCGTCGTGCTGGTGCTGCTGGTGCTTGCGTTCATCGCCGGCCTGGTCGGCGGGATGGCGCTGCTCTTCGCGCCCGCGGGGCTGCACACGCGCGTCTACCAGGAAGGCGACCCGGCGAACACCATCGCCGTCGTCC
>CAZZPX010000156.1:0-7120 GCA_964655955.1 uncultured Phycisphaerales bacterium
CAGCCGGCGCCCTCTCGCGGTCAGTTCGATGGGCTGGTAGGGCTGGGTGGTGATGAATCCCCCCTCTTCGAGGCGCTTAACGATCCGCACCACCGTCACGTGGCTCACGCCGAACCGCTCCGTCAGATCCTTGACCCGGCACGTCCCCCGCGCGTCGATCAGATCCGCCACCGCCTCCACGTAGTCCTCCGCGGTCTCGGCGGCGTGATCCTTGCGCGTCCTCTTGTGCGCGGCGGTGTTGGGGCGCTCAGCCACGGCTCATCCTCCGTCAACAGACCCGACACGGTAGCACGACCCAGCCGCCCACGCGCCAGGGCCTCTGCGCCTGGGGCTGTAGAATCGGCGCCATGAAACGCCTCCTCCTCAGCGTGATCGCGGCAGTGCCGATCCTTCCGGGCTGCGCCGCCGATCCCCTGCCCCCCACGACCGCCTTGGTCGCGGCCACGTACAACTTCGACGCGGAGAACCCGGGCGAAGCGCCGCTCGGCTGGCGGGTCGAGGCGACGCCCGCCGGCTCGACGCCGCTTGCCCGCTGGGCGGTGCAGCGCGTCGAGTCCGCGCCCTCCCGGCCCGGCGCGCTCGCCGTCGTCGACATACCGCATGACCAGGATCGCGTCTTCAACCTCTGCTGGACTGCCGAGGATCGAGCGCGCAACTGTCGCCTCACCGTCCGCTTCCGCGCTGTCTCCGGCGACGTCGACCAGGGCGGCGGACCGATCTGGCGCGTGCAGGATGCCAACAACTATTACATCTGCCGCGCCAATCCCCTCGAAGGCAACTTCCGGCTCTATAAGGTCGTGAACGGCGTGCGCACGCAACTCGCCTCCGCGAGCGTGGATGTACCCGCCGACGTCTGGCATACGATCGGCGTCACGCACCGCGGCGACAACATCACCTGTACGCTCAACGGCTTCACGCGCATCGAGGCGACCGACGACGCGATCTCGCAGGCGGGCGGCGTGGGCGTGTGGACCAAGGCCGACGCGATCACGCAGTTCGATGATTTCGCGGTCACGGAAGAACAGGAGTAAGCGCAGCACCGCTGCCAACATCACTCGGCGCGGCGCTGCGAGCAGACGGGAGTTCGAGGAATGCATGAAGCACCTGGTTTCGCTCTCCGTGTTCGTCCGCGCTGGCTGCTCTACCTTGTCGTCGCACTGCTGCCGACGGGTTGTGTCCGCGTCGCACCCGACCTCGCCGCCGACCCGCGCTCGGACACCATTCCCACGCTCGCGGATCTCAACTGGATGGTGGGGTGCTGGCGAGGCGAAGGGCTCGGGGCGCGCGTCGAGGAGATCAACCTCCCGCCCGCGGACAGCGCCATGCCCGCCGTCTTCCGCACGCTCGGCGAAGCGCGCGAGAACTTCTACGAGTTTCTGCTCTACGAAGCCGGGCCGACCGGGGTGACGCTGCGCCTGCACCACTTCAGCCCCACCCTGCGCCGCTGGGAGGATGAGCCCGTCATCTTTGATCTCGTCGCCGTCGCACCCGGCGACGCCGTCTTCCGCGAGCGCGGCGACGACAGCGAGCACACCGAACTGCGCTACACCCGCAAGGGCGACACGCTGCGCGCAGAACTGAGCGAAGCGATCGACAACACCCGCACGATCGTCGCGACGTTCGAGTACGAGCTTGTCAGTCTCCTCGACGACCAAGCTGGTCGCGAGTGACCCGGCCCGCAATGACCGCGCCCGCCGACCCATCCCGCTCTTGTCCGGCGTACCCCGCGCTCGCCGCGCCTGGCTGTGGACTGCTTGCCGTCGTCCCCGGCCTTCGTCGCGCCATTCCAGATGTTGAGACGCATTCGCGGGCCGGATTCCCGCGGACGGCATGTGCCGCCCGGCCTGGCCGGCTGTGGTCCACGCCTTTTCGGTATGGGTTTTGCCCCCTTCTTTCCGGACGGCCCAGGCGCGGACCCGGCTGACGGACGCCGCCGCGCATCGGCCCGACCGGCGAGAACCCCGCATGACGCTGCGACTGAAACATCCCGGGTTGGCTTTGCTCGCCGGCGGCATCGCGCTGTCCGTGGCCCTGGCCGGCCTGGGCGGAAGCGAAGCGCCGGATCCGACAAGCGAGCCGCCCACCTCGCTCACCGCGGACCAGTCCTGCGCCACCCCGGGCTGCCACGCCCGCCTCGATGCGCTCACCCGGCCTCACCTCGAGACCGAGACTGGCGATGCGGCCGATGCGCTCTGTCTCGCCTGTCACCCCCAGCCCCAGTCGCGCGAACACCGATTCGAGCGGGCGGCGGCGACGAGCGCGATCTGCCTGCAGTGCCACGACGATCCCCGGGCCGGGCACGCCCGCCTGCACGCCCCCGTCGTAATGGGCGACTGCACGGACTGCCACACCGTCCACGCCGAGCCGACCGGCCCCATGCTTGCCGCGCCGGAGCAGGAATTGTGCGGCAACTGCCACGTGCGCTTCGCCCAGTCGCTTGCCGAGGCGGACCTGGTGCACGACCCGGCCCAGACGACCTGCAGCGCCTGTCACGACGGCCACGCCTCCGACCACGGCTCGCTGCTGCACGCGCGCTCGCCGGAACTCTGCCGCGACTGCCACACCGCCGCGATGGACGCCTGGCAGGAGCAGGCGGTGCAGCATGAGGGCGTGGTGCGCGGCGGCAGTTGCCGCAAGTGCCACGACCCGCACAAGTCAGATCGCCCGACGCTGCTCAAGGCGGACTGGTTCGACTTGTGCATGCAGTGCCACGTCGACGAGGTCGAGATGCCGGGTCAGCCGGCGATTCCGGCGCTGGGTGAAGCGGTCCTCGCGGCGGAGTTTCGACACGAGCCGGTTGACGAAGAGGGGTGCGCCGCCTGCCACACCGCCCACGCCGGCCCGCACGCCGACCTGCTGCGGGCTGCGTATCCGGCGGAGCTGTACACGCCCTTCCGCGTCGACGCCTACGCCCTCTGCTTCGACTGCCACGACCCGCGCCTCATCAGCGAAGCGACCGACGCGCCGACCGCGTTCTCCGATGCCGGGCGCAATCTTCACTACGTGCACGTCGTGGAGCCCGCAAAGGGACGCGCCTGCCACACCTGCCACGATCCTCACGGCGCTCCGCAGCCGCACCTGATGCGGGAAAACGCCCGCTTCGGCGCCTGGAGCATGACGCTGCGCTATGAGCAGACCGAGCGCGGCGGCCGCTGTGAGAGCGCCTGTCACCAGCCGCAGACCTACGACCGCAGCGCCGCTGCGACGATCGACGAAAGCAGCCGACCATGACGCGAATCCGCGACTTTCTCAAGATGCTGGGCCTGCACTGGCTGAGCATGCTCGGTGCCGCCATCACCACGACCGTCTTCGCCGTCGACCTGGCACTCATCATCCGCGAGGCGGCGTCCGGCCACGGCAATCCCTACCTCGGCATCATCGCCTACATGATCCTTCCCCCCGTCATCGTCGTCGGCCTGCTGCTCATTCCCGCCGGCCTCTGGCTGCGCGCGCGGCGCGAACACAAGAAGTTGTCCTGGCAGATGCTGCAGCGCCTCATCCAGGGCGCCGAGATCCGCCGGCCCCGCGCGGTCATCCAGGTCGTTCTCCTGCTCACGCTCGCCAACGTCGTCATCTTCTCCCTGCTCACCTACCGCGGCTACCACTACATGGAATCGACCGCGTTCTGCGGCGAGGTCTGTCACGAGGTTATGCACCCTGAGTTCACCACCTACCAGCGCTCGCCGCACTCCGAGGTCGAGTGCGTGCAGTGCCACATCGGCCCGGGCGCGGGGTGGTTCGTCAAGAGCAAGCTCAGCGGCGCCCGCCAGGTGCTCGCCGTCACCTTCGACACCTTCTCCCGCCCCATCGAGACACCCATCCACAACCTGCGCCCGGCCCGCGAGGTCTGCGAGGTCTGCCACCGACCGGCGAAGTTCCACGGCAGCCTCATCCGGCAGATCGAACACTTCCGGCCGGATGAACACAACACGCAAACCTACACCATCCTCAACATGCGCGTCGGCTCCGGCGGCGAGCACGGCCGCGAAGCGCACGGCATCCACTGGCACGTCAGCGATGACAACACCATCCGCTATTACGCCACCGATCACGAACGCGAGGACATCGTCTGGGTCGAACTCACCCGGCCGGACGGCACGAAGCGCATCTGGCGACGCCCCGGCGCGGAGATTCCCGAGGTGATCCCGGAGGAAAAGACCCGGCGGATGGACTGCGTCGACTGCCACAACCGCCCCACGCACATCTACCTGCCTCCCGAAACCGCGATCGATGAGAAGCTCTCCAGCGGCGAACTCGATGCCGGCATTCCCTGGATTCGCAAGGTCGGCTACGACGTGCTCACGCGCGAGTATCCGACGCGCGAGGCGGCCGACGCGGGGATCGCCGAGGGCGTGGCGGCCGTGTACCGCGAGCAGTATCCCGACCTCTGGGCCGAGTACGAGGCGGAGATCCGCAACGCCATCCCCGTCCTCCAGTCGATCCACCAGCAGTTCGTCTTCCCCGAGATGAACATCCAGTGGAACACGTACGTGTCGCTGATCGGCCACCCGACGCAGGAGAGCGCCCGCTGCTTCCGCTGCCACGACGGCCTAATGCGCGACGAACAGGCCCGCACGATCACCATTGACTGCGACGCCTGTCACTACGTGCTGGCGCAGGATGCGATCGACCCGGCGGTGCTCGAAGTGCTCGAAGGTGAAGCAATCCGCTTCCAGCGCCCCGGCCGCACCGTCCCCCCGCAAGGCCGCACCGGCCCGGCGACCGTGCCGGCGCTGGGCCCGCATTCGGCGAACGAGAACACCGGCGAGCACTGACGGCGCGGCGCGCGCGCAACCTCAACTGACGTTCGTTTCCAGTCGTCCCATGCGCCCCGCCTGGTAGTCAGCGATGGCCTGGCGTATCTCCTCCGGCGTCGTCATCACGAAGGGCCCGTGCGCCACGACCGGCTCGTCGATGGGCTCGCCGTCGAGAAGCAGCAGCGCCGCCCCGGATGCACCCGCGACGATCTCCACTGATGTTCCTTCTGAACTGAGCAGCACGCCCTGGTGCCCGTGCAGTTCCGCGTCGCCGATGCGCGCTTCGCCGCGACGCACGATGAGCAGCGAGTTCGTCTGCTGTGGAAGCTCGAGTGTCACTGCTCCCTCAGGCTCAAGCGTCAGATCCCAGAAATTGACTGCGGTGAATGTCTCAGCCGGGCCGCGCGCCTCCTGGTACTTTCCCGCAATCACGCGCATCGTCCCCGCGCCGCCTGGCAATTCGACTGCTGGGGTCGACTCGCCGCGTATGTCCTGATAGCGCGGCGGCGCGCTCTTGTCGCGCGCCGGGAGGTTGACCCAGAGTTGCATCATCTCCAGCGTGCCGCCGCGGCGCGTGAAGTCGCGCGAGTGCTTCTCTTCGTGGACGATGCCGGCCGCCGCCGTCATCCACTGCACATCGCCCGGACCGAGCTTGCCGGATGCGCCGGAAGAATCGCGGTGCTCGAGTTCGCCGCTATAGAGAATCGTGACGGTCTCGAAGCCGCGATGCGGATGCGCCTCCACGCCCCGCGGCGATTCGTCCGGCGTCGGCGGAAAGTCGTGCGGCCCGGCGTGGTCCAGCAGCAGAAACGGGCTGAGCGCAGCCGCATCATGACTGCGCACCGAAAAGATGCTGCGCACGGGGAAGCCGTCGCCGACCCAGTGCGGCTGGGGCGTAGAGAGCACAGCACGTACGGTCTTAACTTCAGACATTCTGCAAGGATCTCCTCTGTCGGATCAAGCGGTGGCGTGCCGGCGCTGTTGCTCGGGCTTTACTTCCGTGCGCGCTGCAAGCGCGCTGTAGCTGGTGATCAGGTTGCGGTAGGCAGGCAGATGATTGGAGAAGAGCGCGCCGAGCCCCTCGACGTCGTTGCGCCAGTCGCGGTGAAGTTCGCACGCCATGCCGAACCACGTCATCAACTGCACGCCCGCAGCCTGCATGCGCAGCCAGGCGGATTCGCGCGTCGTGTGGTTGAACGTGCCGGATGCGTCGGTCACCACGAAGACCTCGTACCCCTCCTCGATCGCCGACAGCGCCGGGAACGCCACGCAGACTTCCGTCACCACGCCGGCGATGATGAGTTGCCGCTTGCCGGTCTTCCTGACGGCTTCGACAAAATCCTCGTTGTCCCAGGCGTTGATCTGTCCCGGTCGCGCAATGTAAGGCGCGTCGGGAAACAACTCCTTGAGTTCCGGCACGAGCGGACCGTTGGGGCCATCCTCGAAACTCGTGGTGAGAATCGTCGGCAGCTTGAAGTACTTGGCAGCGTCGGCGAGCGCGAGCACGTTGTTCTTGAAATCATCCGGCGAGAAGTCGCCGACGATGTTGCACAAGCCGGACTGATGGTCGACGAGCAGGACGGCGGCATCTTCTTTGTCGAGGCGACGATACTGGTATTCACTGGACATGCGTCTCTCCTTAAGTCAGGTGTATGACGAGTCAAAGCATGGATTATTCGCGCGTACAATCGCCCGGACAAGAACGCACGGGAAAGTGCGTCGGTATCCTCGAGGATAGAGAGGCGCATGATGAGCAGGAAGGCGGTGAGTTGCCCCGTCGAACAGACGCTCGAGATCATCGGCGGACGCTGGAAGCCCCTGGTGATCCACGAGTTGCTCGCGGGCACACGACGCTTCAACGAGCTTCATCGCGCGCTGGTCGGCGTGTCGCATCGCACGCTGACGAAGCAACTGCGCGAGCTGGAAGATCGCGGAGTCGTGCGGCGAAAGATGTATCGACAGGTGCCGCCGAAGGTCGAGTACTCGCTCACGCAACTGGGCAGGAGCCTGCATCCGGTCCTGATCGCAATGCACGACTGGGCGATCGCCCACGAAGCGGAACTGGCAGGATCTCGAACGAAAGTGGAGTCATGAGCGGTCGCGCGCTTCGGCGACATCCGGCGGCTGGCGACCGGTGACTGGCAGACGGGACGATGTCACGGTGGAGGCGAACGACGCGCGCGAGGAGCCGGCCGATTCTGTTGACGCCAGCAGTTGCAGCCGCCAGGCGATGCGGCGGTGCAGCCACTGGCGGTTGCCCGAGCGGGCCCGCTCGCCGAACACCTCGGCGTAGCGCCTCCGCAGATCCGTCGCGGTCATCTTCTCCAGGGCGGCGAGCTGCTCGGGCAGGCTCTCCGGCGTGA
>CAZZPX010000157.1:0-6425 GCA_964655955.1 uncultured Phycisphaerales bacterium
TACGCACTCTTTAAATGGTGGCTGCTTCTAAGCCAACATCCTGGCTGTCACGGCATTCCAACTTCCTTAAGAACTGAGTCTGGTTTAGGGGCCTTAGCTGGCGGTCTGGGCTGTTTCCCTTTTGACCGCGGAAATTATCTCCCGCGGACTGACTCCCACGGCATAGCCGTGCGGTATTCGGAGTTTGGTTGGAGTGGGTAGGCGGGTAGCCCCCCAGCCCCATCCAGTAGCTCTACCCCCGCACGGTGTCACGTGAGGCTAGCCCTAAAGCTATTTCGGGGAGAACGAGATATCTGCAGGTATGATTAGACTTTAACTCCTCCCCACAGGTCATCGCCCAGCTTTTCAACGCTGGTGCGTTCGGTCCTCCAGGAGGTATTACCCTCCCTTCAACCTGCCCATGGGTAGATCACCTGCTTTCGCGTCTGCCCCCTACGACTTGGCGCCCGTTTAAGACTCGCTTTCGCTCCGGCTTCGGCGCGTCGCGCCTTAACCTTGCCGTAGAGAGCAACTCGCCGGCTCATTATGCAAAAGGCACGCGGTCACCCCGCAGGGCTTCCACAGCTTGTAAGCGCACGGTTTCAGGTACTATTTCACTCAGCTAGAAGCGGTGCTTTTCATCGTTCAGTCGCCTTACTGATCCACTATCGGTCGTCGAGGAGTATTTAGCCTTGGAGGGTGGTCCCCCCGTGTTCAGACGGAGTTCCACGGCATCCGTCCTACTCTTCGTGCCCACAAAGCTTCACTGCCGCTACAGGACTGTCACCTTCTTTGGTCGAACTTTCCAGATCGTTCACGACATCAGGCTTTGCTTGTGGCACTGGGCTGCTCCGCTTTCGCTCGCCACTACTCACGGAATCGCGGTTGCTTTCTTTTCCTCCGGTTACTGAGATGTTTCAGTTCACCGGGTTCGCTTCCCTGCCCTATGCATTCAGGCAGGGATGACCCCAAAGGGCCGGGTTTCCCCATTCGGAAATCCCAGGATCACAGCTCGGTTACCAGCTTCCCTGGGCATATCGCAGGTTCCAACGTCCTTCATCGCCTCTCGACGCCAAGACATCCACCGTACGCCCTTGGTCGCTTCATCACACCGACCGGACGCCGACGAAGAGTCGGGCCGGGCGGCCGATGCCCTCGCCGCCGCTTCGCAATGCGACGAACGAGAGACGCAGACGAAACCGCCTCCGGGAGGCGGCTGCATCATGAGACCGAGCAACGATTTGCCTTTGCGCTCGCTTGCATCTCGGTGTGCTTGTCGCTCCGGGGTGGGATCGACAGACATCAAGACCACAAACATCATCCAGTATCCACTTGTCAAAGAGCCGAACCAAGGTCTCACTCCGGCCATCGATGCCGGTGCTATCGACCCCCCTCGACAGGGCACGTTGTGTGCGTTCCGTCGCGGGCTGACGCCCCTTTCGGAGCGGACCGGTAAAGATATCGTTCACTGAGCCGCTGTCAAGCCAGCCAGAGGCCTTCGTGAAAAAAACTGCTCAGCCTCCCCGGCTCTCCAGAAGCTGCCGCCCCTGCTCCACCATCTGGTCCAGCCAGCCCAGGGCGGGGTTCAGCGCGTCCAAGTGCGGCGTACGCAAGGTGATACGGCCTGTCCCCTCCGCCAGCACCGCCTCGTAGTCCACGATCGGCGTGCCCAGTTCACTCTCGCGCTTTATCGGACGCTCAACCACGTCCAGCAACGTCACCGGTATCGACAGCGTCAGATTCACGCTCTGCACGTCCTCCGTGTTCGACTGGCGACCCCCGGGCGCAGCCGGCGGGGCAAGCACCTTGACGCTGACCGTCTTCTCCAGTTCGTCGCCGGGTTCCAGGCTGGCTTCGGCGTGGCGCCAGAAGCCCTCGTAGTACTCATACAGCTTGACGCTGGCCCGGGCCACGGGCGTTCCCTGCTGCGGCGGGCTGGCTGCCGTCACGAAGTAGTACACCGCAGCCGGCACCTCGACCGGGTCGCTCCACGCGCTTGGCTCGCTGTACACCGCCAGCGACTCGGCAAGATGCTGCTGCTGCTCCGACAGACGCGTCGCCTTGTCGACGAAGGGATTGAGCACCGCGTAGCTCAGGCGATAGCGATAGGTGGCGCCCGGCTCGACGTTGACATCGTGGGCCCACAGCGGCACGCTGTCGCGCTCGAGCAGCGTCTCAGCCTCGGCAGCCTTGCGCGGGCCCGGCTGAGGCCCCTCGCCGCCGCGCCCGCCGAACGGCAGTTCTTCTTCGTCGCGCTCGTCGCGCCGCTCGCCGCTGCGGCCGAACGGACTCTCCCAGTTCGGATCGATGGCGAGTGCACGCTCTTCGAGCTTGGCGATCTCGTCGCGCAGCGCCTGGATGCGGGCGTCGAATCCCTCCACGCGACGGCGCAGGGCTTCGATGCGCGGATTATCCGTGCGGCTGGTCGTGCGCCCGGTGTCGCGCTCCTGTTCGCGCTTGATCTGCTCGTTGACAGCCTGCTTCTGTTCTTCGACGCCGGCGATCTGTTCAAAGACCCGTTCGATCTGCGCTTCGACCCTGCCGATTGGAGTGAGCTGCACGGGCTCCTGCGTCTGAGCCTGGGCCCGGGCCGCGAGTTCGCTCGGCTTGCGCCAGGGGTTGGTGCGCACATCGTAGAAGGCGGGCCGTTCGATCGAATAGGCGCGCTCGTTGCGTGTCTTGATGAATTCTTCGAGCGGGGGCTTCGCCTCGGCGTTCAGTTGTTCGCGCACGCTGGGACGCCCGGGCAGCGTGGGAAGCGCCGCGGGCTCGGACCAGGAGCCGTCCTCGAGGCGCTTCTGCCGCTCGACGACGACATCCACGATGTAGAGATCGTTCTCGTACCAGCTCAAGGGAATGGCCTGAAGGTTCTCGTCATCGCGGCCGACGTTCAGCGCGGCGCGCAGATCCTCGGTGTCGAGAGTGGCCTCGATGGTCACAGCGCGCAGATCGGTGGGAGCGCCGGGATCGAATTGGGCGGCGAGCAGTTCATTCTCCGCGAACTGCAGCGGATCGATGTTGAAGACGTCCGCGGCGACGAGCGGCGCGTCGAGCGGCATCAGCTCGAGTTCGGCGAAGCGGGCGTCGTCGGGCAGCGGGCCGGCACCGCCTTCGATGCTGATGTGATATGGCCGGCCCCAGGGAATCGTCCGCTCCGTCTCGACCAGAGACAACTGGCGTCGCTGGCGGAACAGCTCCTCGACGGACTCGACCGGCGGCAGATCGACAGCTCGATCCGAGCGCAACTGCGTGTCGAGCTGGTCGGCCTTCTGGCGCAACTGGCGATCGACCTCGTCCGGCGAGACGGTGTCCGCGCCGACCTTGACCGCATTGGGTTCGGTGATGAACTGCATGGTTCCCACCGCGACCAGGAGGACGACGGTGGCGGCGAGAACGATCTTCTCGACATGCTTTTCCAGAAGGTCGATGCCTTTCATCTTCATAGCGTCAAGCCTTTTCGGATTCGGTTCATGGCTCGAAAGTCGGGCGTCGGGATCACCCTTCCTCTATGGCGCCCTCGGGCTGGGGCTCCGGCACGCCGCGCTTCTCCTTGACGGCTGGCGGCATGTATTCAGCCGCCCACTCGCGCAGCAGCAGGCCCTCCACGTCGATCGTCGCCTCCACGACATGAGACTGGCCGTACATGTACCCATCCTTGAGCAGCGTCCACTGATCCACCGGGGCCAGCGACACGTTGGTCACCGCCAGCAGATCGCTGGTCGAGATCGCCTTAAGCACCTGCGGCAGGCGATTCGACTCGACGTGCACCGTTACCCGCGCCGTGCGCACATCGTAAAGCCCGTTGTCGACGGCGCGACCGGTCAGCGAACGCGAGTAGTCGAGTTCAACCGCGGTCGCCGGATCGATTGGTTGCGGCGGCGTGGGCTCATCGTCCGGCAGGGGGCGCGCCTGTCGGGCAACGACCGGCGGATCGACAACCAGGCTGATCAACCTCTTGACGGGCGCCTGGGTGACAGGCTGCAGCTTTCCGGTCGCCTCGCGATTGGCCGACGCCAGCGCTTCGAGAATGTCCTGGCGCAGCCAGTACGCCTCCTGCCATTGGTAGCACTCGGCAAGCGTCGGCTTGCCGGTCACGCCGGTCGCAACCTCGAACTGGAACGCGTCGGGAGTGGCATAGACGCTGAGGCGCTGCGACTGGTCGAAGTAGAGTTCGAGCCGACGTTGGCGCAAGCGCTGGGCCAGCTCCGCCCGCTCGTCCTCGCTGAGTGCCGCCGCTTCCTCGGTTCGCCCGAGGGAGGTGAGATAGGTGCTTTGCACGTCGTTGAGCGCGTCCTGCACGAGATCGCCCGCGGGGGGCGAACCGGCATTGATGATCTGCAGCAGCTTCGCGTGGGCCTTGGGATACTCGTCGGCGAAGTCGATGGGCTTGACCTGCGCTTCCGTGGGGGCTGGCTCGGGGAAGATGCCTTCGATGATCGGCGCGCGATTCGCCGCGTTCGCCTCCAGCAGCGTCTGGTAGAGCCGATCCGAGCTTTCCTTGAGCCTGCTAAGGCGCTCGGCGTAGAGGTTGAGCGATGAGGCGTTGAGCGGCCCGCTCTCATTGACCGGCTCTCCGCCCGGCAAGGCGGCGGGGATGGTGTACGTCGTCGTTCCGCCGCGCGTCAGCTCGTTCCACGAGCCCGAAACCCGCTCCTCCAGTTCCTTCCGCACGCCGGCGTTCATCCCGGAACTGACGACGTAGGCGACAACCGGTGCGATGACGATGATGGCGCCGCAGATCACGATCGCCAGATTCGACTTGACCCAGGTGAGCACCTTGTTCACGCGTCACCTCCCATCTCGCCATCGTCGGCCTGGGGTTCCTTGAGCACGACGTCCCACGAGAGCGTGCACTGGTGAATGACCGCCCCGTCGGGGGCGTACGGGGGCGGCGGCGGCGGCGCGCTGGCGCCCATCAGATCCTGGGACGTCCTCGACGTCGTGCCCGGCTGGGAGCGCGGCGGGCCCGCTTCGCGCGGCGGCGCGACGTTGATCGGGTCGCGAACGCCGGTGAGTCGGCTGCCCGGCCCGGTGAGGGGTCGCCCGCCCTCCTCGCCGACTGCGATCTGCTCCGTCGCGAGGTTGAAGTGCTTGCCGCTCGCGAGGTGCTGATACGGCACGCCCTCGCGGACGGCGTTCTCGCGCAGCCAGCGGGCAATCGAACTGTTGGCCAGGTTGTAGGAATCGCGGTGCGTCGTGCGCACGGTGAGATAGATGCGCAGCGTGGGCTCGGCGGGCTCCTCTTCCACCACCTCGGTCTGCTGCTGCCTGCCGCCACGGCCGGTCGCCTGCGCGCCTTCGGCGGGGGGCGCGAGGTACTCGGCCCGCAACTGCTGCAGCCAGAAGAGGCGGCGTTCCTGCGGCGGGATCGCCTCCATCGCTGCGGGGTCGCCGCTGAGCAGTTCCGGCTGCGGATCGGAAGCGGCGATCGCCTCTGCGATGTCGTCGGCGATCATGGGCCAGATACTGCTGCCGTTGAGCAGCGCGAACGCGTTCTGCGTCCTGGCCCCGACCTGGTTCGCCTCTTCGATCTGCCGCTTCTCACGCTGCAGATTCTTCACCTGCGAGATGGTGCTGTTCACCGTCACCGCCGACTCGTTGCTCCCCGCCACGCGGGCGTCGAGCACCGGCCGAATGAACATCGCCGCGGAAGCCAGGACGCTGACGGCGGCGGCGGTGGCGAACCACTTGGTCTTCTCGCCCCACATCTGCTTGCGCAGGACCTGCCGCGGCATGAGGTTCGCCCGGATCGTCTCCTCGCCCAGCCCCTGCAGCGCCAGGCCGTATGCCGTCACGTAGTTGTGAATGTGCTCGTTGAAGCGGGCGACATCGCTGCTGCCCGCGAGCCTGGCCCGCTTGAAGTCGTCCAGCCGCACCACTTCCATCTGAAGCTGCTGGCTGAGGAACTTGCGCATGCCCGGAAGCTGGAACGTGGAGCCGATGCCGATGATTCGCGTCAGCTTGCAGTCCGGGTGCAGCGACTCGTAGTAGCCGATCGACTGCTGCACGTCGGAGACCACGTCGCTGAAGACCGGCCGCATCGCCTGGAGAATCTGGCGCTTGTGGCTGCTGGTGGCGGCTTCGCGCTTGAGCTTCTCCGCCTTGGTGTAGGTCAGCTTGAAGGTCTCGGCGAGTTCCTGGGTGAACTGATGGCCGCCGAGCGGGAAGGTGCGGATCCAGGTGCGGCCCTCCTCGGCGATGATCAGGTCCGTCGAGGTCGTGCCGATGTCCAGGATGATCGTGCCCGGCGTTGTCTCGCTGAAGATCTCGTCGTAGGCGATGGCGTTGTAGACGGCGACGGGGCTGATCGTCACCACGTTGGGCTCCAGGCCCATCTCGCCCCACATGTGCAGGCGATCCTCGATCCGCTCGTTGGTGATGGCGAAGATGCCCACCTCGACGTCGGGGCTCGACTCGCTCACGAACGTCTGAAAGTCCCACACCAC
>CAZZPX010000157.1:6435-7102 GCA_964655955.1 uncultured Phycisphaerales bacterium
CTGCACCGCCTCGAAGCGCACGATGTCGGGGATCTTCTTCGGCTCGACCGGCGGCAGCTTGGCGAAGCGGGCGAACGCCATGTGACCCGGCACGGAGACCGCGATGTCCGCGTGCGAGAGGTCGTACTGGCTCACCAGCGAGCCGATCGTCAGCCGCGTCACATCGTCGGCGTCCACATCCGGCGTGGAAAGGACCCGGCGATGGGGAATGTAGGCGTAGTCCGCGATGCGGAGCTGATCGCCGTCGCGCTCGAGTTTGAGGGCCTTGAGGGCGAAAGCTCCGATCTCAACGCCCCAGCAGGCGTTTGCAGGCATGAGCGTAATCCTCGTGCGAACCTGGTTCCTGATGCGCCGTGGGGGGCATCGATGTCGTGCCGGCGCTCGCGCCGCCGGTCTGCGTAGCCTAGCGTCTTAAGCCGATACCGGCGGGTGGCTTCGCTCTCGCCGGGAGGAGAAACCTCGCTTCCCGGCCCGTGAAGCCGCACAGCGGGCGCAGCGCCCGGCTCCTACCCGTTCGCGGCCGACGCCACGCCGGTTTCGCGGACGGCGCAGCGACTTGTCGCCGCAGTCGGCTTTAGCACGGGCGAAACGTCGCGCCCGCGCCGCAGGGTTTGACGCACAGGCGGCCGGCAAGTTCCCCATGAGCCGCTGAAGCCGCGTCGGAGGA
>CAZZPX010000158.1:0-7093 GCA_964655955.1 uncultured Phycisphaerales bacterium
ACGGTCGTGGCGCAGAGGGGATCACCGGGCAGTCCGTCCGGCCCGTCCGCGTGGTGGAACGAGATGTCGAACATGGCGGGCTGCTCGTAGCAGGGCTGGCCGGCCGAGTCGATCATGAAGCCCCAGATGCGGACCGAGCAGACGAAGCCGTCCGCGGAGAAGTTCTCGAAGTACCTCTGGCCGATGCCGAACGTGTCGACATCCGAGAAGTCGGCGTCCCAGTCGTCACCGGGAAGGAAGGGCAACTGCGAGTAAACGGTGTTGCCCTCGCACTCGATGGATTGGGCCAGGGCGGCGGTGCCGCTGGCGAAGGCCAGGGCGCAGCCGGTCGCGGCGAGCAGCGCACGATTCACAGGGGCAGAACCACGGTCTCGACGGAGACGGATCATGTCAGACTCTCCTCATTGCTTCAGTGCCGCACGCCGGCGGCTGACCCCGCTCGGGGGTGACGTTGCGATGGTGCTTCTTTGCCGCAGCGTGGAACGGCCGGAGCGGCGCGCTGCGGTGTCCAAGTCCTTCAATGGTAGCACGGGTGCAGGGGATTGCCCGCAAAAACCCGCCGACTGTCGCTCATTGCCGCCTGTAACCGTCGCTTATCGGGTGCGGCGATCCGCCCGGAGAGGCTGCGAGGCCTCGCGCTATGCCTGCCGCTGATCCACGCGCACCAGGTGGTAGCCGAACTGCGTCTTCACCGGTTCGGAAACCTGGCCCACGGGCAGGTCGCCGAAGACGACGCGGTCGAACTCGGGGACCATGTCGCCCCGACCGAACTCGCCGAGCGCCCCGCCGCGCTTCCCCGAGGGGCACTGCGAGTGCTTGCGGGCGAGATCCTCGAAGCTGGCGCCTTCCTCCTCGATCTTCTTCTTGAGGTCGTTCGCTTCGTTTTCCGTTTTGACCAGGATGTGGCTGGCGCTGGCTCGGGCCATGAGTCTGTCCTTCCGCTGCGTGTGGTCACGAGAGTCGGCCGGACCATCCAGCCGGAGGCAGTGTAGTCCACCCGGTGCGGGGATGCCGGGCGAGTACAATCGCCCCGACCATGCCGCGCACCATCGCGATTATCTTCGACTTCGACGGCACGCTGGCGCACGATAGTACGACGAGCTTTCTGGCGTCGCTCGGCATCGACACGGAACGCTTCTGGCTGGACGAGGTGCAGTCGCTGCTCGTCAATGGCTGGGACGAGATGCCGGCCTATCTCTGGCGGATGATCGAATTCTCGCAGCGCCAGCCGCCGCAGCGCCGCATCACCCGCGACAAGCTGCGGCAGTGGGGCGAGCAGATCGAGTTCTTTCCCGGCGTCGAGTCGCTCTTCGCCCAATTGCGCAATGAGGCAGCGACTGTCGATCCCACGCTCAGGGTCGAGTTCTATCTCATCAGCAGCGGCATCGGCGAGATCCTGCGGGCCACACGCATCGCGCGCGAGTTTCGTGACGTCTGGGCCAGCGACTTTCACTACGGCGAGAGCGGCGAGATTCTCTGCGCCCGCAACGTCGTCAGCTTCACCGAAAAGACGCGCTTCATCGTGCAGATCTCCAAGGGGATCGTCGGCCCGGAATCGCGCGGCCGCAACAAGGACGTCAACAAGCGCATCAGGAGCGGTGAGTTCGCCGTTCCCTTTCGCAACATGATCGTCGTGGGCGACGGCGACACCGACATTCCCATGTTCGCCATGGTCGGTCGGCCGGACCCCGAGGGGCGCAGCGGCATCGCCATCGGCGTCTCCGATCCTCTGCAGCCGGACAAGTGGGGGCGGGCGCTGGACCTGGCGCGCGACCGCCGGGTCTTCACCGTGCACCCTGCGGACTACAGCGAGAACAGCGCCCTGCGAGCGACGCTCCTCGACGCCCTGCGCCGCCTCGCGCGCGGTCCGGAGGCGTGAGAGTGCAGGAGCCGGCGGGCATAGGGACTTCAGTCCCGATATCGATCTGGAAGCGCGCCGCATTCATGCGGACTGAAGTCCACATGCCGGAACTCTGCCCGGGAGCAACTCAACCCCGGCCGGCGATTCTGTGCGGCGCGCCTTCGTGCGGATCGCCTTCCCAGACATCCTGGAAGACGAGCTTATCGAGCGGCTGCCGTTCCACGTAATCGGGCTTGCCCGCGGGGTATCCCAGCGCCATGAGGTACGTGCAGACGATGTTGTCGGGCAGGTGCAGGAGCTTGCTCACCCGCAACAGATCCATGTAGCTCACCCAGCAGACGCCCAGGCCATGATCCACGGCGACAAGCTGCATCTGCTGCCCGGCGAGCAGCACGTCGGGGCTGTGCAGCAGGGCGTTCATGGTGCGGCGTTCGTCGTACTTGTTGACGTAGTCGATGAGCCGCCCGCCGTAGCGCATCCGCGCCACGCGGACCTCGGGATCCTCTTCGTGCTTGTCGCGCATGTCCTGGTCGATGCTGACGCAGAGGGCGATGAGCACGGGGGCTTCCTCGAGCCAGGCCTGCCCGCCCGCGGCCCCGACAAGCTGGTGACGCAGGGGCTTGTCGGTGATCACGCCGAAACGCCAGTTCTGGGCGTTCAGCGCGGAGGGGGCGAGACGCCCCGCGTCAAGGACCGCGTCGAGAACGTCCTGAGGTACCGGGTCGGCTCTGAACGACCGGATCGAGCGCCGCTTCTGGACGGCTTCCATCGTTTCCATTGCATGCTCCAGCTCTCGGGCAAGCTCGTCGTGGGGCGGGTCGTGGGCGCGGATCGCCTGTTCCGCAGTCGGCGATTCTAACGCCCGACTCCACCCCATGTTTGGCCCGAAGTCGGGTAGTTCCGCCCCCGGACACCAGGACAAAGCGGACCCGCGACGCGCCTGCCTCGGTAGAATCCCCGCCATGGATGGTCTCAGCCGCTTTGCCTGTCCAGACTGCGGGACGGCCGTACGCGTGCCCTTCAGCACGTCGACCGGCTTCACCTGCGAGCGTTGCCGGGCGCACTTCGACGTCATCCTCGACAAGACCACCGACACGGCGGTCCTTGTGCGACCCGAGGTGGCGCGCGGGGTCGAGCCGCTCGGCCTGCCGCGCGGCAGCATCCGCGCGCTGATCGCGCTGCTGCTCGCCGCCACAAGTTGGATCCTGATCTGGCGCGACCGCGACCTGCCGCTCGACCTCTTCACGCTGATCCTGATGGTCGTCGGGTACTACTTCGGCTATCGCACCAAGGCCAAAGACGCCGGCGACCGCTTCCTCGATCCCGAGTCGGTGTCGCAGCGGCCGCTCTCTCTGCCCTCCGGCACGATCCGCCTGGTGCTGATCCTCGGCTTCGGTGTCAGCGCCATTGTGCTGGCCAGCCGCCACGGGTTCGCGCTGCGACAGAACGTGCAGTTCTTTCTCATTCTCGCCGGGCTCGTCGCGGGGCATCTCTTCGCTCGCCTCGTGGCGCGGCTGGAGTCGCCGGGCCTGGCGGCGCTGATCCGGCACGTCAAGGGCGTGCTCGGCCTGGTGACAACGCTGGCGCTGGTGGTGTTGTATCTGACAGGGCTCGACGCCCACGAGGTCATGCCGCCCCTCGCCGTCACGCTGCTTTGCGGCGTGGTGAGTTTCTACTTCGGCGCGCGGGCGTAGAGGCGACTGCATGTTGTTTCAACTCCTTGCGGCGTGCCTGGCCGGACTTTTGACAACCTCGTGCTTTGCGGCCGAGCGCACTGTCTGGCTCGATGAACTCCAGGTCGACAAGGCGACGAGCGGCTGGGGCAGCGTGCGACGCAACCAGAGCGTCGGCGGCGGGCCGCTGCGACTCGCCGGGGCGGAGTATGAACGCGGCGTCGGTACGCACGCGCCTTCCACGCTGCACCTGGCGCTCGACGGCAGAACCACGCGCTTCGAAGCACTGATCGGTGTCGACGATGAAGCTGCGCCGCCCGCCTCCGTGCGCTTCCGTGTCGTCGCTGACGGCCAAACGCTCTTCGACAGCGGCACAATGCGGCCGATCGAGCGGCAGAAGCTCGCTCTCGATGTGTGCGGCGTGCGCCACCTGACGCTGCACGTCGACGACGCCGGCGACGGCAGGAACTGGGACCACGCCGACTGGGCCAACGCGCGATTCCACTGCGAAGGCGACGCCCCGCGCGTCACCGAGCCCGGACCGCGCTGGAAGCGCGCCGACGGCGATGTAATCGAGTGGAACGTCGCTGCCGACCGGTTTCGCCCGCACACGGACCACCTCGAGATGGCGGGCCTGCGCGCCGCCGCGATCATCACCTACGGCGTCGACGTGGACGGTTCGCTCATACTCAGCCGGCGCGTCATCTGGCCCGGGCTGCGCATGATTCCCAACGACACGCACGCCAGCCTGGAGCACACGTTCTCCCGCGAGGCGCAGCCGGCGATTCGCGTCGACGGCGAACCGATCGTGCGAGAAGTGCTGCAACAGGTGACAATCGGCGCGGGCCTGTTGAGTCTTACCGCGTCGACGGATCGCGGCGTCACGATCTGGCGGACGCTCCTGCCCAGCAGGGAGAATCCGCATCTCATCGAGCGCGTCGAGGTGCGCAACGACGGTGAAGAACCCGTGCATCTCCAGGTGCTGCCGCCGCGTTACGAGGTGCGCACGCCCGCTGAGCGCGGCGTGGCGGGCGAATACCTGCTCGCCGTGCAGGTCGATGAGCCGATCGACCGCCAACTCGCGCCTGGTGAGATGGCGATCTTCCATGCGGCGTACGCCGGGCGACAGGCAAGCGAGGAACCGATCACCTTGGACGGCGAGGCGGAGCTTGCGAACCGCGTCGCGCTGTACCGCGCGCTGCGCACCAACCTCGTCCTCGAAACCCCCGACCCGCTGCTCGATCAGATGTTCGCCTTCGCCAAGTTGCGCGGAGCCGAGAGCATTTTCGCCACGAGGGGAGGACTCATGCACGGCCCGGGCGGCGGACGCTATTACGCCGCCCTGTGGACCAACGATCAGTGCGAGTACATCAATCCCTTCTTCCCGTTCCTCGGCTACGACATCGGCAACAAGTCGGCGCTCAACAGCTATCGCCAGTTCGCCCGCTTCATGGACCCGGCGTTCGAGCGTGATCTCGCCTCCTCGGTGATCGCTGAGGGCGAAGGCACCTGGAACGGGGCCGGCGACCGCGGTGATGCGGCGATGTACGCCTACGGGGCCGCCCGCTTCGCCCTCGCCTGCGGCGATCGCGCCACCGCCGAAGAACTCTGGCCCCGGATTCAATGGTGCCTGGAATACTGCCATCGCAAGCTCAACGACGACGGCGTCATCGCATCGGATTCCGACGAACTCGAAGGCCGCTTCCCCGCCGGCAATGCGAACCTCTGCACCAGCAGCCTCGCCTACGACGCCTACCTCTCCGCGGCGATGCTCGGCGAAGACCTTGGCAAGGACGCGGAAGTGCTGTGCGAATACCGCAACCGCGCCGCCGCCCTGCGCAAGGCTATCGAAGAGCACTTCGGCGCGAGCGTCGAAGGGTTCGAGACATACCGTTATTTCGAAGGAAACGACACGCTGCGCTCCTGGATCTGCATTCCGCTCACCGTCGGCATCGACGATCGCGCCGCGGGGACGATTGACGCGCTCTTCTCGCCGCGCCTCTGGGGGCCGGACGGCCTGGCCACCGAAGCCGGCCGCGCCGATTTCTGGGATCGCTCCACCCTGTACGCACTGCGCGGCGTCTTCGCAGCGGGCGCGACGGATCGCGCGCTTAAGCGTCTCCAGGCCTACACGCAGCGCCGCCTGCTCGGCCAGCACGTGCCGTATCCCGTCGAGGCGTACCCCGAGGGCAACCAGCGGCACCTCAGCGCCGAGAGCGGCCTGTACTGCCGCATCATCACGGAGGGCTTGTTTGGCATCCGCCCGACGGGCCTGCGCAGCTTCGAGATGAATCCGCGCCTGCCCAGCGGCTGGGACCGGATGGCCCTGCGAAGGATCCACGCCTTCGGCACGACACTCGATATCGAGGTCAAGCGCACCGATGACGGCAACCGGCGCGTCCGGGTGATTGAGAACGGGCGAACGCTGCTGGAGCGGGAGACGGCGAACAACGCCGTGCTGCGGGTGGCGCTGCCGCGGGTCGATGGCTGATCGGCCGCGGAGCCGCAGGCAGGGTGTGTGGCGGCGATGATTTTGTCTGGAATTGGACTGATTCTGGTGGCATCGCCTGCTGCAGCGCGGCATATTGAGGTGGGCCGGGCGCCTTGCGTGGGACGCGCGGCTTCTTCCTTGCGGGAGAGGTAGGACATGGACAAGAGAAGAATGACCCGATCGTGCGGCTGGGCGACGTGCGTCATGGCATGCGCCGTCCCGGCGCTGGCGCAGTGTCCGGCGCTACCGCCTCTGGTGCAGGGGCCGGATGCCGCGCATTTTGGCTGGAACGTAGTGAACTGCGGCGACTACGACGAGGACGGCTATGACGACCTGCTCATCAGCAGCTTCGCCGACCAGCCGCCGCAACTGATCTCCGGGCGAACCGGTGAGGTACTGGAGGTCTTCCACCCGGACATGGAGTACTTCGAGCCGGGCAAGGCCGTCGCTCGGACGTTCCTTGAGTATGACAGCTATTCGCGCGATGTTGCGGTGATCGGCGCTCGCTGGGGCAGGCTGGACGAAGTCGGTCTGAGCACGGGCGTGGTGCGACTGCAGCACCTGTTCAACGGGGCTGAGGAGAAGGTTCTGACCGCCGACCAGGTGGAGTCGTGGTACGGCCAGGCGGTCGTGGCAAGCACGCTGCCGCTGCCCCCGTACCACATCGTCGTCGGGTCGCCGGGATACGGGCTGTCGCAGCTCGACGAGCCGGAGTGGGACAGCCGCGGCGCCGTCTTCGTCTACGTCGAGGCGTGGTGGTCGCTCGAGTTCGAACTTCTGCACATTGTGCTCGGCGAGCAGCGACACGAGCGCCTCGGTGAGGCGGTGGCTCTCCTCGACCGGTTGCACGCCCCGATCTATGGCAATCCGTTTCTGGAGGGTGCGTTCGCCGCGGCCGCACCCCGGGCGGACGGCGACGAAGTCGACGTCGGACGTGTCGACGTCTTCGACTTGCTGAGCGGCGACCTCGCCTACTCACTTCATGGCGAAGCGGCGTTCGACTGGTTCGGCTCGGCGATCGCCGCGGCCGGCGATGTCGACGGCGACGACTACAACGACCTGATCGTC
>CAZZPX010000159.1:0-7066 GCA_964655955.1 uncultured Phycisphaerales bacterium
TTGCCATTGCGGTCGTTCCCGAAAACGTGGTGGCGCCGCGCTGAGAAGGACCGGGCATGCTAGCAAAGGGCGGCGAGCGCGCCGTCGCCTCCCGACCCGAATTCCGGACAGTCGGCGGCGATTCCGTTACCGGGCGTGGGCGCACAGTCTGCGGGGCAATCGTCGCGGGGTGAGCACTGCCAGCCGCAGGGGTCGCGAGTTGCTCGCTGCTACACTTGCGGCATGATCGTCGACCATGCCGTCATCGAGGTGCAGGCGGGCAAGGGCGGCAACGGCTGCCTCTCCTTCCGACGCGAGAAGTACATCCCCAAGGGCGGGCCGGATGGCGGCGACGGCGGCCGGGGCGGCGACATCATCGTCCAGGCCGACACCAGCGTGCAGACCCTCCTCGACTTTCGTTCGCAGCACCACTGGCGGGCGAAGAACGGCGAGCCCGGCCAGGGGAGCAATTGCACGGGCGCCAGCGCGGAAGACCTGATCATTCGCCTACCGCCGGGCACCGTGGTTGTCGACGACGACACCGACGAGATCCTCGCCGACCTCAAGGAGCCGGGCCAGCAGGCCGTCGTGGCGCACGGAGGCGAGGGCGGTCTGGGCAACGAGCATTTCAAGTCCGCCACCAACCAGGTCCCGCGCGAAACTACCCCCGGTGAAGAGGGGGAGAAGCGGCGGCTGCGGCTGGACCTCAAGCTCATCGCCGACGTCGGGCTGGTGGGCCTGCCCAACGCGGGCAAGTCGACGCTGCTGCGAGCCGTCTCCGCCGCCACGCCCAAGGTCGCCGACTACCCCTTCACGACGCTGACCGCTCAACTCGGCATTGCGGAACTCACGGGCCACCGCCGGCTCGTCATCGCCGACATTCCCGGCCTGATCGAGGGTGCGAGCAAGGGGCACGGCCTCGGGCATGATTTTCTGCGGCACGTGGAGCGGACGCAGGTGCTCGTGCATCTGCTCGACATCGATCCGATCGACGGCTCGGACCCGGGGGAGAACTACCGCACCATCCGCAAGGAACTCTTCGACTACTCACCGGCGCTCGCCGAACGAGAGGAGATCGTGGCGCTGAACAAGTGCGATCTCATGAACGAAGCAGACCGGGAGACGGCGGTGGAGTTGTTTCTCGCCTCGGCTCAACTCGGGCACGACGAGGAGCCGCCGCTCGTGATCAGCGCGGCAACGGGGCGCGGCGTGGGAGCGCTGCTGGAGCGCGCCTGGCAACTGCTGCAGCGCGTGCAGGGAGGCGAACAGGAGGCGGGCTGGACGGAGCAGCGGCCGCGCACCTGAGAGGCGTTCTCAGAATGAAGCGGGGCGCGGGAGAAGAAGGCACGGAAGATCGAGAAAAGACTCCGGAAGTGGACACACCGGCGCGCGTTGTCCTTTACAGGCCGCACGCCCCACCGCTATCATCCGACCCCGAGACGTGGATCCACGCGTGGGTCCGCCGAGCAATCACAACTGCTCATTCGACGCTGCCGGATCGGCGGGTCGAGTTAGAAACGGAGTCTCCTCATGACGCATGTCGTCGCCGAACCCTGCATCAAGGGCAAGTACACGGACTGTGTCGATGTCTGCCCTGTCGACTGTTTTCACGAGGGCGTCAACTTCCTCGTGATCGACCCGGATGTCTGCATCGACTGCGGCCTGTGCGTTCCCGAGTGTCCCACGGAGGCGATCTTCGCGGAGGAAGACCTGCCGGAGAAGTGGGCTGAGTACACCGAACTGAACGCCCAGCTTACGCCCGACTGGCCGGTCATCAGCGAGAAGAAGGATGCGCTGCCCGAGGCGGACGAGTTCAAGGAAGTCGAGGACAAGCGCGAGCTGCTTGACATGAACCCGGCGTAAAGGCCGGTTCGAGAAGATCTGCCCCATTCGATCGCACCAGACCACGCCGCCTCGGTAGCGTGGTCTTTGTGCGCGCAGGGGTGAATCCGGTCGGAAGTGCTCGCTGCGCCTGGCTGGTGCGGCGCGGCGTCAGTCGCGTCCCTGGAGGACGACGCCGACCTCGATCTCCTCGCCCTCGCGGATGATGACGATGTCGACCGCGTCTCCCGGCTCGTGCTGCTTGAGCAGTTCCATCCACCGGCCGACGTCGGTCACCTCTTCGCCGCCCCAGCGAATGATACGATCACCCTTGGTCAGGCCGGCTTCGGCGGCGGTCGTGCCGGGGAAGACCTGTCCCACCACAACGCCTCCCTCCTCAGCGCCGTAGCTGCCCGGCGCGATGCCGAAACGCACCTTGATGTCGCTGCGGCTGGCGCTGCTGCGCGCGGCGCGCTGCTCTTCATAGGTCAGAAGCTCAGGGCGCTGGGCAAGCTCCACGGCGACCGCCTCGACCAGGTCCACGATCTTCAGCGCACCTTCGTAGTTGACGAGCTCAGCGCGATCGCGCGGCGTGTGGTAACGGTCGTGCATGCCGGAGAAGAAATGCAGGCCGGGCACGGCGTGCCGCTGGAACGACGCCTCATCCGATCTGCCGGAACTGCTGCGTCGAGCCTCGACGGTCAGGCCGCTCTGTTCGAAGAGCGGTTCGAGGATCTCTTCGAGTTCGGCCGCGGTTCCCGTGCCGTAGACGGTGAGCGTCTCGTTCTGCATGGCGCCGATCATGTCCATGTTGAGCATGGCGATGGTCTTGTCGAGTTGGATCGGGGGCTCTTCGACAAAGTGCGCCGAGCCGAGCAGGCCCATCTCCTCGGCAGTGAAGTTCACGAAGGCGATGGAGCGCCGCGGCTGGTCGGCAGGGAGCTCCGCGTAGCGATTCAGCAGGCGACCGGCGAGCAGGAGCGTACCGGCCGTGCCCGAGGCGTTGTCGTCAGCACCCACGTGGATCACGCCGCGGTTTCCGCCGCGGGCCCCGAAGCGGCCGTAGCCGACGTGATCGTAGTGCGCGCCGATGACGAGGTACTCGTCGGCGAGTCGGCCGGCGCCAGGGAGGATGGCGGCGACGTTGCTCGCCGTCAGCGCTTCGAGGTGCAGCGAGGCGGCGATGTTCGCCTCGACGCTCGCCAGTTCCACGACCACGCCCTCCTCGGCGACAGTGCGAGACAGTCGGGCCAGGTCACGCCCCTGGGGATCACCTGCTGCGAGCAGGCGGTCGGCGACTTCGCCGGTGATCTGTAGGATGGGGACGTCGTACGGTCGGCGAAAGCGCGTCTCGTTGGGAAGCTGGAGACTGCGGGCGCGCGGATCGTCGGCGTGGGGAGGCGAAACGAGGAGAATCCCCGCAGCTCCACGCGCGAGCGCCGCCTCAACCTTGCGATTCAGCCCGGCCCGTTCGCTCCAACTTTCATCCTCCTCCGCCCAGAGGCTGCGGCCGGCGTCGTTCATCGGCTCAAAGCGCAGCATGAGGGCGATCCTGTCACTGAGATCGATCTCCCCGGGGTAGCTCGTGTAGCCGTCCGGTCCTTCTTCGATCGAGTAGCCGACGAAGACGACCGGCCCAGCGGCATCGCCGTTGCCGGAGATGCCCAGGGCGACGAAGTCCTCGCCCTGCATCATGGGTGCGTGGCCGTCTTCTGTGAAGACGGTGAGTTGCTGCGTGTCCGCCTTGACCTGGCCTTGTGCAAGCTCGAAGGGTTGGAGGTACGTCTGGATCGGCCGCAGTTCCGCAGCCCCGCCGGGCATCTCCACCTGCTCGACGAAAGCTGGCTCCAGGCCGAGCCGCTCGTAATAGAACGCCAGATAGTCCGCCGCGAGATCGCCGCCCACTGTGCCGGGGCACCGGCCCTCGAAGAAGGGATTGGCGAGTGTACGCACATGCTCCTCGAAGGCGGCTCGGTCGTCGCCGAAGAGTTCCTGGAAGCGCTCGACGTCGTGACCCGGCCGCTGATACCGATGAGTCGAGCCGGCGCCGGACTCCGCTGTGCCTGCCGCGAGCGGCGCGGCGGCGAGGAACGAGGCGACGAGTGCGACGCCGATCCGGGCGAAGCAGGTGCGGCGCAGTAGAGAGCCGGGTGCGATCCGGGCGGCGATGGCGGACGATGTCATGTCGGGCTTCCTCGTCGTGCAAGCGTGAAATTGTGACCGAATCCGGCCTGCCGAGAACGGCGCAGCAGACCGGATCATAGCCGTCCACGCCGACGCCGGCTGCATTGCTGGCCGAGCCGCGCGCTCCTATGATCGACGATCCCACGCAGCCGGGGCGAGGCGTCAGCGCCGTCTCGGCTCTCGATCCGCCCTCTTTCCCTTGCGCAGGCAGCCGAATTCGCCATGGATTACACGCAAATCACCGAACAGGAACGCCAGTTGATGCTGGAGACGATCGGCGTCAAAGACGTCGAGGCGCTCTTCGCCGCCATTCCCGATGATCGCCGCTTCACGGGTCTGCTGGATCTGCCCCCCGCCCGCTCGGAGCTCGAACTGCAGCGCGACATCAACAACATGGGATGGCGCAACCTGGGGACGAGCTGCGCCGCCTGCTTCCTGGGCGGCGGTGCCTACGACCACTTCGTTCCCGCTTTCATCGATCAGCTCATCAGCCGGGGCGAGTTCCTCACCGCCTACACGCCCTACCAGGCGGAGGCGTCGCAGGGGGCGCTGCAGGCGTTCTTCGAGTTCCAGACCCAGGTGACGCGGTTGACGGGGCTCGACATCGCCAATGCCAGCCTCTACGAGGGCGCGACGGCAGTCGCGGAGGGCGTGCACCTGGCGCTGAACAACGCCGGCAGGCGGCGCGTGCTGCTCGCCGAGACGCTGCACCCGGACTACCGCCGGGTTGTCCAGACCTATGTCAGCGACCTGCCGGTCGAGTGCGTGGACGTGCCGATGGATCCGCTGACGGGGACGCTCGACGCGGCCGGGCTTGACGATCTGCTCGACAACGACACCGCCTGCGTCGTGGTGCAGTCGCCGAACTTCTTCGGCCAGATCGAGGACTGGCCGGGGCTGTTCGAGAGGACACATGCGCAAGCGAAGACGCTGGCGCTCGCCGTCTTCAACCCCATCGCCTGCGCGCTCCTGAAGAACCCGGGAGCCTGCGGCGCCGATGTGGCGGCGGGCGAAGGGCAGCCGCTCGGCATTCCGCTGCAGTTCGGCGGGCCGTACCTCGGCCTCTTCGCGGCAAAGCAGGAGTACATGCGGAAGATGCCCGGTCGCCTCATCGGACAGACGACCGACGCGGACGGCCGGCGGGCCTTCTGCCTGACCCTCCAAACTCGCGAACAGCACATCCGGGGCGAGCGTGCGACGAGCAACGTCTGCACCAACCAGGGACTGCTCGCCCTCCGTGCCACGATGTACATGTCGGCACTGGGCAGGCACGGTCTGCGCGGCGTCGCCGAGCAATGTTATCACAAGGCGCACTACCTCGCGGCGCAGATCGAGCAACTGAGCGGTTATGAACTGAAGTATCGCGGCCCGTTCTTCAACGAGTTCGTGGTGCGCTGCCCCAGACCGGCGGAGGAGGTCGTCGAAGCGGGCAAACCCTTCGGCATCCTGGCAGGCGTGCCGCTCGACGCGCCGCAGGTGGGCGGCGTAGGCGGGGAGAACGACCTGCTCATCGCGGTGACGGAGAAGCGCACCAAGGGCGAGATGGACGCGCTGGTCGACCTGCTGCGTTCGCGGGAGGAGGCGTGAGATGACCATGACCGATACGACGCAGATGGCTGAGGTGAAGCCGATGAAGAGCGCGATTTCCAAGGCGGCGTCAAGGGGCGAGCGCCCCGTCGAGCCGCTCGTCTTCGAGAAGAGCCATCCCGGCTGCCGGGCGATCGATCTGCCGGCGCTCGACGTGCCCGCGGGCGAACTGCCAGAGGATCTCCTGGGCGAGGCGCCGGACTTGCCGGAGTTGGGCCAGCTCGAAGTGGTGCGGCACTATTCGCATCTTTCAGCGCGCAACTTCTCTGTCGATGCGAACTTTTATCCGCTGGGCTCCTGCACCATGAAGTACAACCCGCGGATCAACGAGTACGCCGCGGCCCACACCGGCTTCACCGGGCTGCACCCCTTGCAGGACGCAGGCGATGCCCAGGGCCTGCTGCGACTGCTCTACGAAACGCGGCGGTTTCTCGAGGTCATTTCCGGCCTCGACGAGGTCTGCCTGCAGCCGGCCGCGGGAGCACACGGCGAATACACCGCGCTCAAGGTCATCAAGGCGTACTTCCGCGATCGCGGTGAGAAACAGCGCACGACCGTCATCGCCACCGAAAACGCGCACGGCACCAACCCCGCTTCCTGCACGATGTGCGGGGCGAACGTCGTCAAGGTGAAGACGAACGACGGCTACACCGATCTGGACGACCTGAGAGCGGTCATCGACAAGCACGGCGCCGAAACGATCGCTGCCTTCATGATCACCAATCCAAACACCGCCGGTCTCTTCGATGCGCGCATTCTGGAGGTGGCGAGCATTGTTCATGAAGCGGGCGCGAAGGTGTACCTCGACGGCGCGAACATGAACGCGATCCTGGGCAAGATCCGCCCCAGCGATTTCGGCGCTGACATCATGCATTACAACACGCACAAGACCTTTTCCACGCCGCACGGCTGCGGTGGTCCGGGCGCCGGTCCCATCGCGGCGACGACGGAGCTGGCGCCTTTCTTCCCAGTGCCGCAGGTCGTCCAACTGGAAGGCGGCGGCTACGGCTTGGATTACGATCGACCCAAGTCCATCGGCAAGGTGCGCTCCTTCTTTGGACAAGTCGGCGTGCTCATCCGCTGCTGGACCTACATTGCGGCCTGCGGGCCGGACGGCCTGCGCAACGTCGCCGAGACCGCCGTGCTTAATGCGAACTACCTGGCGGCCCGCCTGCGCCACCGCTACGACATGCCGTACTTCCGCCCCGAGGATCAGCACTTCGCAGCCCACGAGTTCGTTACTGTTCCGCGCACGCTGCTTGACAGAGGCGTGACGCTGCTCGACATCGCCAAGCGCCTGATCGACTACGGAATCCATCCGCCGACCATGCACTGGCCCGTGCACGACTGCCTCATGGTCGAGCCGACGGAAACGGAGAGCAAGCGTACGCTCGATCAGTTCGCCGACGCGATGTTGTCGATCGCAGCGCAGATCGAGCATGATCCCTCCTCGCTCGCGGAGGCCCCGCAGCACGCCGTGGTGCGCCGCCTCGAC
>CAZZPX010000160.1:0-7044 GCA_964655955.1 uncultured Phycisphaerales bacterium
TCGCCGAGCTCGAGCGCGACTCGCGCGTCGCGCAGCGCACGGTCGCCCTGGTGGACCATGACATGTCCAAGGTCAACGAGCTGATCCAGCTTGCCGAGGCCAAGGAGGCGTCGGGTGTGCGCTTCGTGGCCATCCGCATGGACGGCGACAAGATGTACCTGCCCGAGGCGTACAAGAAGCTGGACAAGCTGGAGGCGACGCGCGGCTTCTTCAGCCAGCGCGTGGAGGACAACGGGCTGCACGTGAACTACCTCACGCAGCAGCAGAGCCGCCTCGAAGCCTTGCTCGTCCAGCTTCAGACCGAGCAGGCGCAGTTCGAATCGCAGTTGTGGCAACTCGACAACCAGATCGCCGCCATCGCCCGCAATGAGCGCATCATCGACGAGATGAAGAAGCGCGAGCGCAAGTACGACATGGCGGTGACCGATCGCGTCGCCAGCCTGGACCAGCTCAACGCCAAGCTCACCGAGCTGCGCGACGAGCAGGAGCGCCAGCTCGCCTCACTCGCCAAGAAGCAGGAGTCGATCAGCTACTGGGACAAGGCTCGCCTGCAGATTCAGGCTGAAGGCGCCGATGAGACCGTCATCGAGCCGGAGTACGAGCCCATGAGCGGCGAGACGGTGATCGAGCTTGACGAAGCCCCCGCCCCCACCGACTCGCTGGTCTTCGGCCGGTAAGCCGCTGCACGCGACCGTCTCTTCTCAGACTCTCTCTCACACACCTGGCAACGTCAGGCATCAGCAGCCCCGGATCGACGGATCCGGGGCTGCGTTGTCGTTGCGCCGGCGCCCCGAGCCCCCTCCGACCGGGGTGCAGTTCCTGCGCCTCGACCGGCCGGCAGACGCGTCTGCGCCCCGCGCGCCGGTTTTGGTCAACCGGCGGGGGCCGACTGCCGATAAGCTGACAGGGACGTCACTCTGGTCCGCCGCACCCCTCGGTCGGTTTCATGCAGAACATCGAGTTCAAAGCCGAACTGCGCGACATGGAGATCGCCCGCGCCCAGTGCAAGGCGCTGGGCGCCAGGCGCGTGGGCGTGTTGCGCCAGCGCGATACATACTATCGGCTCACCAGCGGACGGCTCAAGCGCCGCGAGACCGAGGGCGAGGAGACCGAGTGGATCTTCTACCATCGTCCCGACCGGCCGCAGGCGCGCATGAGCCACTTCATGATCTACTCCGAGGAGCAGGCGCTGACGCGCTTCGGCACGACGCCGCTGCCGGTGTACGTCGTCGTGGAGAAGAGCCGCGAACTGTGGCTGTCTCGCAACGTGCGCATCCACCTTGACGAGGTGGATCGGCTGGGACGCTTCATCGAGTTCGAGGCGCTGGTGGATCGACAGCAGGACGTGCAGGTGTGCCACGATCGCATCGCGGAACTGCGCGAAGCGTTCGCGCCGGTGCTGGGTGAGATGCTCGCCTGCAGCTACGCCGACCTGCTCGCGCTCGAACAGAGCACCGGAGCGCGCAGGACGGAGTGAAACGCGTGCGCACGCAGTGCCACAGAATTGAAGTCCCCGCGCCCCGGTTTCTCTCGTTCCCCAGTCCTGAGTCCGTTCTTCAGTTCCAACTCAGGCCCTTCGGCCAGGCCGCGGGATCCTGCTTGTCCGCCAGGCGGATGAGGCGGCGGATCGAGTCGAGTTCCTCGATGATGTACTCGCCGCGCTGGCGCACATCGGGGCAACTGAGCAGGCGATACTTGCGCGAGGCGTCGTTGAGCACCGCCACGCCCACGACGTCCAGCAGGGCCGACATGGGAATCTCGTCGTCGCCGATGTACGTGCGCAGCGTGTCCGCGCTGGTGAGATGATCGAATTCGTCCGCGTCGATCATCGCCTGCATGGTGTGGCGAATGTCGACGAGCGAGGTGTCCTCGATCGGCTCGGCTTCGATCGGCTCGAGCAGCGCCTCGCGATACAGGCGACCTTGTGTCGGGGGCATCTCCTTGAGGATGCGGGCCCGGCACACGCCCTGGATGAGGACGTTGAAGCGGCCCTGCGGCAGGGCTTCGTGCTCCACGATCTGCGCCAGGCACACGACCGGCCGGATCGGCGGATTGCCCTGACACTCGGACCGTCCCGGCGCGCCCTGGAAGACAGCCAGAGCGAACTGGCCGGACTCGTCCAGCGCCCGGTTGATCATCTGGCGGTAGCGCGGCTCGAAGATGTGCAGCGGAATGCGAGAATGCGGCAGGAGCACCAATCCCGGCACGGGAAAGAGCGGCATGGGCTTACGGAAGTTGACGCGGATCGTCTCCATTTCGACGCCGACATTCTACGCAGCCGAAACCACGCCGTGGGGCGCCCCCGGGGCGGCGCAGAAAGAGGGCGGCAACGCAGCCGTTGCCGCCGCTCGGGAAGGAGAGAGATCCTGCGAGCCGCACGCCCGCTGCGCCGGCGGGGGACGGCGGACGCTTCACCCGAAGAGGCTCGTCACATCATCCGCCTGCTGCGGCAGGGCTTCCGCGATCTCGTCGAGCGCCACCGGACCCAGACTGATCTGGTCCAGCACCGCCGGGTCGATCGTCGTGTCGATGAGATCGCCCCGGAAGCCGATCTCAGCGTTTGCCGCCAGGCGGTCGGCGACGTAGACGACGCAGACGAGCCCCCGGTTCGTCGGATCGAGATCGAGCGGCCGATGGTGGAAGCCGGTTACGCTGCGGAAGGGACGGGGGAAGCGCCACTTCTCGCACAGTCCCAGGCCGAAGTCCTGATGATTCGCGCCGAAGGTGCGTCCTTCGATCTCCAGCATGTCGTTGGCGGGCGCGCCGTCGCTGCCGAGGTTCACCTGCTCGATCGCCTCGATGAGCTTCTGCCGATGCACCTGCATCTCGACCATGATGCCGATGTCGTGCAGCAGGCCCCCGAGGAAGGCTTCGTCAGGAAGGCCCATGCCGGCCTTGTCGGCCACCATCTTGGCGGCCGTCGCCGTTGCGATCGAGTGCTTCCACAGATCCCGGGCGCTGAAGCGCGGCGTGAGTTCCCCGCCGCGGAAGAGCTTGGCCAGGCTGGCGGCGATGGCGATATTCTTCACCGCGTTGAGCCCGAGCAGGACGATCGCCCGGTTGATGTTGCCGATCTGCCCCGGCAGGCCGTAGAACGAAGAGTTGACCACCTTCAGGATGCGCGAGCAGAGGGCGGGATCGTTGCTGATGACATGGTGCAGATCCTGGGCGGTGGAGGTGGGATCCTCGACCAGCTCGATGATCTTCAGCGTGATCTCGGGAAGCGTCGCGATGTGGCTGATTTCCTGGATCGCGCTGGAGACGATCTGCTCGCGCTCGCCATGGCCGGTCGTGGTGTCGGCTGCGTTCGGCATCAGTCTGCTCTCGTCTGCTGGGGACCTGCGAATCGGGGGATGTCGTGTCTCCTTCATCGTCGCGGCCGCGCGTCGACTTGACGGCGGCAGGTCCGAATCCATCGCCGGCCGGAAATGGGGGTGCGGAGCAGCCGATAACTCGCCGTACGCGCCGAGAAGGGCTTGCCTCGCGCCGGGCGCTTTCGCCGGGGCGCTCATGCCCGCAGCCCTCGACTGGAGCCGCGCAGCGCGCGAGCGGGCGCGGACGGACATCCAGCGGCGAGCCTGAAGCGCCGTGGGCGTCAGGGGAGGCTCGGCAAAATCAGTAGGTATTGCATTTGCGCAGCAGGGCGGGGGAGAGGTCGGTCGTCGCGAGGATGGCGGCGATGCGCTCGCCCGTGCGCCCGTCGCCGTAGGGATGGGCCGGGATAGCCGCGCTGCAGCGAAGCGTCTTCGCCAGGACGAGACCGCGCTCGAGGGCCTCGCGAAGGCCTGCTTCGTGTGCTGTGCCGGTCTCGCAGGCCGTGATCACGGTCTCGCCGCGTTCCCGGCCGCGCTGGCGCGGGCCGGTCGTGACGCTGACGCAGCCGAGCGCTGCAGCCTCGATCAGCCCGGCGGAGGAGTTGCCGAAGATCAGACCCCCGCTCGCCGCTGCGCGCTTGAGCAGGCCGATGAAGTCGCGCCGCGGCAGGCCCGGATGCAGTGACTCGATGCCGCCGCGCTGCAGCCCCGCCAGCACCGCCTCGCGCCCCGGATCGTGATTCGGCTCCAGCGTCAGCACGCGCTCGCGGCCGAACGTGTCGAGTGCCGCGCGCGCTATCTGCTCCGCCGTGTCCGTCTCGACTTTCTCCGGCAATCCGCTCGGATGATGCAGCACAACGGCGAGCGGCCCGCCTGTCGCCAGCGCCAACGCCGCCAGGCGCTCGTCCGACAGCGTCGGCAGATCCGCCAGACCATCCAGGGCCGGCGAGCCCACGAGGTGGATGCGCTCAGCCGGCTCGCCCAGCCGCTCAAGGCGCTCGGCGGATTGCCGGGTGGCGGGAAAGTGCAGGTGGGCGAGCTTGCTGATGGCGTGGCGCATGGCCTCGTCGGCGACGCCCTCGGCCCGATCGCCGCCGTGCGCGTGCGCGAGCGCGATGCCACCGATGCTTGCCGCGCTCGCCGCCGCGAACGCCTCGATGCGATCGCCCAGGACGAGTGTGACATCGGGACGCAGGCGCGCGAACGCCTCAGCGAAGCCGGTGACGCCGCGGCCCAGCGCCGCCGCGTCGGCCAGCCGACCCGTCTCGCCCTGGTGCTGCATCGGCACGCATGCCGCCACCTCGTGCGCAGCCTCCACCTCGCGAATCGTCTCAGCCGGCTTGAGCAGATGCGCCCCGGCGGCCACGACGAGCAACTCCAGATCCGCATGACCCGCGAGCGCATCCATGGTGGAGCGCAACAGCCCGAACTCAGCGCGCGTCCCCGTCACCACGGCGATGCGGCGGGATGTATGAGTCGCACGCGTCATCATTCACACGGGCACGGCAGGCAGCCCGCCTCTGGCGCTCACTCTCGCGGTTGGTTAGTCCCGTTCGCTTCCAGGTCGGCCGCCTGGATCGGCACATCCGCGCCCACATCGCGCGCCAGCGTTCGCCCCAGCACGCGCTCCAGTTGGCTGGGCGGCAAGCCGGTGCCGGGCCGCTTGAACGTCACATCCTCCCGCCGCAGCATTTCGCCGCGCCGCATGGCGCGTTTCGTCGTGATCGACTGGCGGCTCTTTTCGCGCACGTCGCGCTCGCAGGCGGCGACGTGCTTGCCGAGCGCTCCCAGCGCCTGCTGCGCCTGCCGCGCCCGCCGCACGTATTCCGCGAGATCCGCCGGTTCGAGGCTGGCGCGATGATCCGGGCCGACGGCATCGCGATCGTAGGTGACGTGCTTCTCGAGCAGGCACGCGCCCGCGGCGACGGCGAGGGCGCCCGTGAGCACGGCCGGGGTGTGATCGGAGTAGCCGATGATCGTCTCGCGCTGCGGCCGAGCGCGTTCGACGAGTCCGCGCAAGGCCGCGATGCCGGCGAGCTGCGCCTCTTCGATGGGAGTGGGATACGAGCTGACGCAGTGCAGGAGCGCCAGGTCCTTCACCTCGCCCAGGCAGCAGCTCAACGCCGCCGCCACCTCGAGTTCCTCCGCGGCGCCGGTGCTGACGATCATGGGCCGGCCGGTGCGCGAGATCTCGCGCAGCAGCGGATGATGTACGACATCCGGCGAGGCGGTCTTGAAGGCGTCCCACGCCTGCCGCAGCGCGGGCGCGACGAGTTCCACGCTGAAGATGCTGACGATGGCGTGGACCTTCGCCGCATGCGCCGCCTCGATGATGGGCTGCATCTGCTCCGGACTCAATTCCAGCGCCGCCAGCAGCGCCTGCGGATCGGTCGCGCCGGCGTCCTCCTGGTACTTCGCCAGGCGCGCCGCCTTGCTGAGCAGGCGCTCAGCAGAGAAGAGCTGCAGCTTCACCGCGTCGGCGCCCGCCTCGGCGCAACTGCGCACCAGGGCCACGGCTCGATCGACCGAGCCGTCGTGATTGACGCCAATCTCCGCGATGACGTACGGCGGTTGACTCAGGCCGATCTCGCGCTGTCCGATTCTCATGTCGCCGCCTCCTCGCCCGCCGCGGTGTACCCGCGCAGAATCGCTTCGGCGACGGCGAGATCGATGGGATGATCGATGTCGACGACTTCGCCTTCGCACGTCATCACGCCGCGCCGATCCGTGCCGAGTAAGGCATGTGGCTGCTGCGGGTCGACGCAGAACAGCGCTTCGCGCCGCACCGCAATTACGCCGCCGTCGGGGATGCACACCGGCGGCAGATCCTGACGCCGATAGATCGTGCTGTGTTCATAGGGGCTGACACGACCATCCTCATCCAGACGCATCATCCACAAGGGGTGATGCTTGCCCACCGGCGCGTAGCTCTGCACGGAATCGGCACCGCTCTCGAGCAGCGTGTCGATTGCGCGATCGATCAGTCCCGGCGGGCGCACCGGCACGTTGGCATAGAGCAGGACGACGATCTCAGCGGGATCGCCCAGTGCCTCGACTGCATGCCGCGCCGCGGCGTCCACGGTGGCGGTGTCGCTTGCAAGCTCGGCCGGTCGGGCGACGACTGTCACGCCGCGCTCCTTCGCCGCGCGAGTCACCTCCGGGCAGTCCGTGGAGACGGCGATGCGCTGGACGCGCTGGGCGGTCTGTGCGTGCTCGATCGTCCAGGCGACGGCGGGTTTGCCGGCGATGTCCCGGGCGTTCTTGCCGGGGACGCCCTTGCTGCCGCGCCTGCCGATGATGATGCACAGCACGTCAGTCATGCCCGTTCGCCTCGAGCGCCTTCCGCCACAGGTCACTGAGCGCCATTTCGCTGACGTTCCCCAGTACGTGTTGGTCGCTGTACAGATCGACCGCCTCGTTCGCCGCGCCGCCATCACAGCGCACCAGGAGCGTCCGCCGCCGCTCCGCCCGCAACACGGCGTCGGGCACCGGCACGGGCTTCAGCCGCTGCGATGAAGCATATGGCGACCACGCGGGCATCGGCTCGAGTACCGCCGCCTGCGTCAGCAGCAGCCACTTGTCGTAGAACGCTTCCAGGTCTTCGTAGGTTTCGTCGCAGCGCACGATCCGCGGCACGATCCAGGGCAGCGACGGCCCGCCGGCGTCGCGCTGCCGGCTGCGCAGATGTTCGAGGTTCTCCAAGGCCTCGCGGAAACGCGGCAGCCCCATT
>CAZZPX010000161.1:0-7032 GCA_964655955.1 uncultured Phycisphaerales bacterium
CGGTGTCGCGGGGGATCTCGGGGAGGGTCATGGCGCCGAGATCAATCGTGCCGCCGGTCTTGGTCTTGCGCAGGTTCCCCGCCTCGATCTGCTCCATGATGTCGGTGAGCATGTCGCCGAGGAAGATGGAGATGATGGCGGGGGGCGCTTCGTTGGCGCCGAGGCGATGGTCGTTGCCCGCCCGCGCCACGGCGGCGCGCAGGAGGCTGGCGTGGACATCGACGGCGCGGAGTACGGCGACGCAGAAGACGAGGAATTGCAGGTTGGTGTGCGTCTCATCGCGCGGATCGAGCAGGTTGACGCCGGTGTCCGTGGCGAGCGACCAGTTGGCGTGTTTGCCCGAGCCGTTCACGCCGGCGAAGGGTTTCTCGTGCAGGATGGCGACGAGATCGTGGCGGCCCGCGACGCGCATGAGCGTCTCCATCATGAGCATCTGGTGGTCGGTGCTGATGTTGGCGTTCTCGAAGAGGGGTGCGATCTCGAACTGGCAGGGCGAGACCTCGTTGTGCCGCGTCGCCACGGGCACGCCGAGTTCGTAGAGTTCGCGGTCGACATCCTCCATGAAGGCGAGGGCGCGCTGCGGGATCGAGCCGAAGTAATGATCCTCGAGCTGCTGGCCCTTGGGCGGCTGGGCGCCGAAGAGCGTGCGTTCGCAGATCATCAGGTCCGGGCGGGCATGGTAGAGATCCTTGTCGACGAGGAAATACTCCTGCTCGGCGCCGACGGTGGGCATGACGCGGGTGACGCCCGCATCGGAATTGAAGAAGCGCAGGATGCGCAGCGCCTGATTGGAGACGGCGTCCATCGAGCGAAGAAGCGGCGTCTTCTTATCGAGCGCTTCGCCGCTCCAGGAGACGAAGGCGGTGGGAATGCACAGCGTGTAGCCGGCGGGGCCGGGGTAGAGGAAGGGCGGGCTGGTGGCGTCCCAGATGGTGTAGCCGCGCGCCTCGAAGGTGGCGCGCAGGCCGCCGGAGGGAAAGCTGGAGGCGTCGGGTTCGCCGCGGATGAGCTTTTCGCCGGAGAATTCGGTGATCGCGCCGCCCCGGCCGTCGGGAATGATGAAGGAGTCGTGTTTCTCGGCGGTTTGGCCGGTGAGGGGCTGAAACCAGTGCGTGTAGTGCGTGGCGCCGTTCTCGATGGCCCAGTCCTTCATGGCGTTGGCGACGGTGTCGGCGATGCCGGCGTCGAGCGCCTCGGACTGCTCGACCACGCTGAGCAGCCGGCGATACACGTCCTTGGGCAGCCGCTGCTGCATCACCTGCTGGGAGAAGACGAGCTTGCCGAAGACGTCGACGGCGGGCTTGGTGCGATCGAGCGTGCGATGTCCGTTGTTGTTGCGCGTGGTGGCGATGCGGGTCATGTTCTGCTCCGAGGCGTCTGCGATTCGTTCATGTGCAGCGTCGTCGGTCGCGGCCGACGGCGGGCACATCTCCAGCAACTGTTATAACAAAGCCGCTGCTCTACACCTGCCGCTGCGCCTGGGCGTAGAGTCCCGCGGCAAGCTCGCGGGTGAATGTCCCGGCGATGTCTGCGGGATCCGCCGACTGGTCCGACAGGCGACGCACCAGGGCGCTGCCGACGATGGCGGCGTCGGCGTGCTCGGTGACGGCGCGCACGTGCTGCGGCGTCGAGATGCCGAAGCCGCAGGCGACGGGCACGTCGCTGTGGCTGCGGATCAGCGCCACGCGCTGGGCGACGTCGGGCGCCTGCTCGCGTTCGCCCGTGATCCCGGCGCGGGCGAGCAGGTAGGTGAAGCCGGTGCAGGCGGCGGCGATCCTGGCGGCGCGCCCGGCGGGCGTGGTCGGCGCGACGAGCAGCGTGAACGTGAGTTCCGCGGCTTCGGCCCGGTCGCGCAGAGCCGCGGCTTCCTCAAGCGGGCAGTCGGGGACGATCAGCCCGTCGAATCCGGCGGCGGCGGCTTCGGCCATGAAGCGCTCGGGGCCAATGCGCTCGACGATCGACACTGAAACCATGGCGATGAGGCCGAGGCTGAGCCTGTTGCGGCAGGCGGCGACGGTGTCGAAGAGGGAGCGGGGCGTGGCGCCGCGCTGCAGGGCCTCGTGCATGGCTGCGGCGATGACCGGGCCGTCCGCGATGGGATCGGAGAAGGGGAAGCCGATCTCGACCGCCGACGCGCCTGCACTCTCCATGGCGGCGAGCACCTCGGGCAGGCACTGCATGTTGGGGTGTCCGGCGCAGACGAAGGGCATCAGAGCGCGTCGCCCGCCGGCCCGCAACGAAGCAAACATGTTGACGATGCGATTATCCACTATACGGCTCACGTTACGGCTGCGAGTCTAGCGGCAGCCGCGCCGCCGTGCGCGAGGGCGCTCCGCGCCGCGGTGTCGACGTCGCGCAGGGCGGTGCGCGCGGGGCAAATCCACCCCGATTGAGCGTGTCAAGCTGCGAGTCATGCGATAGGCTGGGCGGCGTCATGGACTGGTCGCCCACGCATGTCGAGCCCGAGGCTGCCGAATTGCTAGCCGACGCCGCTGTCCGCATCGAGTCGGATGACGGTCTGCTGGATGCGGCGATCGCCGTCGCCATTCAGATCGAACCGGGACAGGTGTCGGCCGAGCCCGTGCGTGAGCGGCTGGAGCAGTTGCATCGTGCGGTGCGTCGGCGGACGACGGGCGAGCAGCCCACCGCGGCCTTGGCGCACCTGCACGCGGTGCTTTTCGATGACCTGGGCTACGAGGGCAACAACTCGGAGTACGACCATCGCGACAACTCGAGCATTCTGCGCGTGCTGGAGACGCGGCGGGGCTTGCCGCTCCTCTTGGCACTGGTGTACGTGCTGGTGGCGCGGCGGCTGGGCCTGGAGGCGTGGGGCGTGGGCATGCCGGGCCATTTTCTCGCGGGGGTCCAGGCGGATGCGCATCGCCAGCTCATCGATCCGTTTCACGGCGGGGCGCTGGTGACGGAAGAGGAGGCGCGGCGGCTGTATCACAGCATCGCGGGCGCCGACGCGGTGTGGGAGAAGCGTTTCCTCGCACCGGTGTCGCATCTGGAGTGGGTGACGCGCATGATCAACAACCTGCGCTACCAGGCCCACGCTTCAGGCGATCGTGAAGCGCTGACGGGCTATACGGAACTGCTGTCGATCCTCTATCCGCACGATCGTGATCTCGCCGACGAACTGTCGCGGATGCGCTCTGACCTCGGGTAAGGGACGGCGAGTGACGAATGCCCGATTACCAGAGGAGCATTCGCGAGCGGATTCGTTCGAGATGCGGGCAACTACCGCACTCGTTGCCCCGTCGTCATTCGTCGCTCCCCCCAACCCGCTTCGTCTTCGCCTTGACGTGAAAGCGGCGGCGGATCTTCTCCCAGGCGGGTGACTCTTCGGGAGAGCAGAAGGTAATCGCCTCGCCCGCGGCGCCCATCCGGCCGGTGCGGCCGACGCGGTGAATGAACTGCTCGGCGCTGAGCGGCACATCGACATTGATGACGTGGCTGAGCCCTTCGACGTGCAGCCCGCGCGCGGCGAGATCCGTCGCCACCACCGCCCGCACCTCGCCGGACTTGAGCTGCTCGAGCGCCGTGCGACGCCTGCCGGGCGACTTGTCGCCATGCAGCACCAGCGCCGCGACGCCCTCGCTCTGCAGCGCCCGCCAAAACTCCTGCGCCCGGGAGCGCTTGCGCACGAAGATCAGCACGCGCTCGCAGCGCGGATCGCGCAGGAGCGCCAGGAGGTGCGGCAGCTTCTGTTCTTCCAGCAGCAGATGCAGCTCCAGCTCGATCGTCTGCGGCGCTTCCTCGCGCTCGCTCGTCTCCACAGTCACAGGCTCGCGCGCCAGTTCCTGCGCCAGCTCCTCGACATGCGGCGGCATGGTCGCGGAGAACAGCAGTGATTGTCGGGCGCTCGAGGTCTGCTGCAGAATCCGCCGCACATCCGGCTGGAAGCCCATATCGCAGAGCCGATCCGCTTCGTCGAGGACGAGGTGCGTCACGCCCGCAAGATCGACGTGCCACTCGAGCAGATGATCGATGAGCCGGCCCGGCGTGGCGACGAGCACATCCACGCGCCGGCGCAGCGCCTTCGCCTGGCCTTCCTGACCCGCCCCGGCGTGAATGGCCAGCACCTTGAGCCCCGTGCCGGCCGCGAGCAGCGCTGCCTCTTCTGCGACCTGGTCCGCAAGCTCGTGCGTCGGTTCGATGACCAGCACGCGCGGGCCGCTCGCGCCCCAGTGCGCTGCAGCGTGCATGCGTTCAGCTTCGTCCGGTTTGCCGTTGCCGCGGCGCAGCAGCGCATCGAGGATGGGCAGCAGCATGGCGGCGGTCTTCCCCGCGCCGGTCTCGGCCCGGCCGACAACATCGCTGCCGGCGAGAACGCGCGGAATCGCCAGGCGCTGGATCGCGGTCGGCCGGTGATAGCCGTTCGCCGCCAGGTTCTTCAGCAGCTTGTGGTGCAGCTTGAGAGCTTCGAATGTCGCGGCGTCGGCGCTGGTCATCGCGCGCATCGTAGCGGGTCAGAAGCAGCTTTGGCCGTATTGGGAGAGAAGCTGGCCGAGGTCCGCCTGATCGGTGTCGCCGTCGCCGTCCGTGTCGCCGCCGTGGTCGTCGCCGTAGGCGGCGAGGAGCGTGCCGAGGTCCGCCTGGTCGACATCGCCGTCGCCGTCGAGATCGGCGCTGCAGGTGTCAACGCAAACGAGCTGATCTGCGAAGAGCGAGACGGCGTCGACCTGCCAGCCGAGCGCGGCGTTGGCATAGCCGTCGATGGTGTCGAAGCGGAAGGAGAGCGTGACGGTCTGGCCGGCGAAGGCCGAGAGATCGACCTGCCGGTGCTGCCAGTCGCTCGACTCCGGCGGGGCGTCGATGAGGATGTCGCCGATGTAGACGCCGGCCACGTCGTAGCCCTGCGTCTCCTCCGTGAGCAGGCGCGAGCAGTACTCGAGCGTGATTGCTCCGGCGAGAGGAAGATCGGGAAGCTGCAGCGGCGGCGAGGTCAGCGAGCCGGAGGTGCGCCCGCCGGTCGCGTAGGAGCAGGTCCCGTCGAGGCCGAAGTACGCCCAGACGACTCCGTCGCAGGGATCGGCACCGGCGCAGGTCGAGGCGACATGCCAGAGGCCGCTCGCGCTCCAGCCGGAGGGAAGGCCCGCTTCGAAGTCGGCGCTGAGAACGGCTGCGGGTTCGAGGACGCCGACCTGCGCTGCGATATCAGTGAGCGGCGGCAGGCGCTTCAGGCCGGTCTGCGTGCCCTCCGCCTGAACGTAGTATTCGATCGTTTCATTGCAGCGGGCGCGGGGCAGGACCGCCGTGTAGGCGTCGCCGCCGTCGTGCGTGAGCGGATAGGCGTGGAACGTGGAGCCGTCCGTCGCGGCGAAGAGCTGCGCCGAGTCAGCGACGATCATCTCATCCGCGGGATCGATCGTGACAGCGAAGGGCGTCGTAGCGCCCGGTGTCACGAGCAAGGGTGGGTCGGTCACGTCGAGCGTGAAGCCATGATCCGCTATGGTGAAACCGTAGTGCGCCTGCGGAGCGGTGCGCGGCAGAGTCTCCGCGCGCCCGGACTCGTCAGCGGCGGCGAGGTAATACTCCACGTCCACGCGCGACGGCTGCGAGGGGATCCAGGCTTCATAAAGATCCGGCTCGCCCGTCGCCGTCAGCACTTCCTCCTGCCAGGTCTGCGTCCCCGCCGCGCGCCAGTGCAGCTTCAGCGCGCCGACGATCAGCCCCGCTTCACTGCGATCGTCGATCGTGACCTCGACGCGATGCCCCGCAGGATCGAAGGGAACTTCGCTGTCGAGCGGGCGATGCGACATGGCGAGCATGTGACGATCGAAGAGAGCGCGCGTGCGGCAGTGCAGGGCGTCGTAGTAGTACCACGCGCCCCAGGGAAAGCCGATTACTTCGTGACCCGGCAGCGCCTCGCGGAACGTCTGCAGAGCCTGCAGGTCGCCGGGAATGTTGAAGAGCGGCACGAAGACTTTGCCGTTGAGAATGAGCGAGTTGGTATAGGCGGCGATCTCATCGTTACCGTAGGGCGGGCAGGCGATGCGGATGATTCGGTACGGACGGCCGAAGGCGTTGGTCGCGCCGGCAAGCTCTTGCAGGTTCGCCTCGATGCGCGGGTACTCCTCGTGCCAGACGGGCGGCAGCTTCACGAGCAGCGTCTCCGCGTCGAGCGGCTTCATCCAGCAGTCGATGTGCTGGATGCCGAAGTCTTCGGTGTTGTCGACGATGTGGTAGTCGCTGACGCCCAGCCACTGCTCGGCGAGGTCGAGAAACTGCTGCTGCGTCCAAAGCTGCTGGTTCTCGCCGACCATGGCGCAGGTGGAGAAGGCGGCGGCGTGGCCGTCGACGAGGAAGTTGCCGCCCGTGAGATACGCGGGGAAGGAGAAGAGCGGAGCGCCGAAGTAGGCGGCGAGGTCAAGGTTGACGGCGTTGTCGCCGACGTACCCGCCCGGCGAGTTGATGGGGACGCACGGGTTCGCGACCCAGGGATACCCCTCGAAGATGGGGTCGACGATCGACCACGTGCCGGTCGCGTCGAAGATCTGGTGCGGCCCCCAGTCGCGGGTCCACTCGGTCTGGGCGCTGGTGTGGATGAACTCGCAGTGATCGAGATCGATGCCCCAACTGGAGAGCGTCGCGCGCGCCTGGTTTTCCGCCGCCTGCCCGGAGACGAGGACGTACAGCCGGTCATCGCGCGCCAGTTCGACCACGAGCTGGCTGGGCAGGGCGAGGGGCCAGGAGATGATCGTTCCCAGGGCGGGTTCCCACTCCGCAATGACGCGCGCCGGGGCCGCCGGCTGGGCCAGGGCGGTGGCGGTGGCCAGGGCTGCGACGGCGTGCACTCCGATAACCGCGGCACAACAGGGGCGCATGATCTTCTCCCGTCTGAAGCTATTCGACACATCAAGTATGACGCCTCACAGACGATTGTCCAAGCTCATTCGACAACCCTGGCGCGCAAGTGCCGGCTCGCGCCCATCGTCTCCGTGGGGCAGCGCCATCAATCGACTTTGAGCTTGTCGCCCGCCTTCATGCGCTTCACCTCGACGCCGCTGGGCTTGAAGGCGTCGACGT
>CAZZPX010000162.1:0-6955 GCA_964655955.1 uncultured Phycisphaerales bacterium
GGCTTCCATGCGGCTGGCGAACACGAGGCGGCGGCCGAAGCGAATCTCGTCTGGCCGCTCATGCAGATCGTCAATCATGCGCTCTACAAGGCGCCGCTCTTCATCATCGCGGGGGCGATCGGGCACCTCGCGGGCTCGCGCGACATCCGTCGGCTGGGCGGCTTGCTCACGGGACAGCACAAGCTGCTGGCGTGGATCTGCCTCTTTGCCGCCTACGCCATGGCCGCGGGACCCTTCACGCTCAGCTTCAACGGCAAGGAAGCGTTCCTGTACGGCATCTATCACGCGGCGCAGCGGAACTCCTGGCTGTGGCTCGTCGGCGGTGCGGCGGTCTTCATGGCGCTCGCCAACGTGGCCGTGTTCATTCGCCTCTTGACCACCTTCGCGGGGCTGAAGGGGTCGATGGCGACGGACCTGCCCCAGGAACACGATGAGCATCATCATCACCAGCCGGAAGGCGGTTTCTGGGGCGCGTGCATCTGGTGGCCCGCCGCGGCGCTACTGATCTTGCAACTCATCGGCGGTCTCTTCGCCGGACCGTTCGGCTCGCTGTGGCGCGGCATCGAAACGCACCCGCTCTACTGGAGCAACCTGCCGCGACTGTGGGAGATCAGCTTCACCACGGCGCCGATCTATCTCAGCCTCGCCGCGATCGTGCTCGGCGTGCTTGTCGGTCTGAGCCGTCTGTGGCGCAGCTACTTCAACGATCCGCACAACAACCTCTACCCGGCGTTCTACTGGTTGAGCGTGACAGGCGGCGGGCGGGCTTTCCGCACCGTGCAGACCGGCAACTTCCGCCACTACGTGTTCTTCACGCTCATCGCGGCCCTGGCGGGCGTCATCGCCACGTCCGTGCAGCGCCCCGATTTCTTTACGCTCGGCCAGATCGAGTTTCCCCTGGTGGAGGTCTGGCCGGGCCTCCTGATTGCGATTGTCATCTGCGTCACGGCGCTGCTCCTGCCGGTCGTGCAACAGCGCGTGGTGCGAGTGGTGATTCTGGGGACGACGGGCTTCAGCGTGACGGCGATGTACCTGCTCTACCAGGCGCCGGATCTGGCGCTGACGCAACTCATGTTCGAGATCATCTCGGTGATCCTCTTCCTGCTCGTGCTGCGCATGCTGCCCGCGTACAAGCCGAGGCCGAAGAACCATCTGCTCGTGGGAACGCGGATCCTCGTTTCCGGAGCGATCGGCCTCGCCATCGGCTATCTGACCTACATGGCGGCCACAACCAACCTGGGCGCAATGCAGACGCTGGGCGACTTCTTCATCCAGCACTCCTATGCCGGCAGTCCCGCCACTGATGGGCACGGCGGCGGCGGCAACAACATCGTCAACGTCATCCTGGTCGACTTCCGCGGCTTTGACACCATCGGCGAGATCACGGTCCTGGGCATCGCGGCGCTGGGCGTCGCCTCGCTCATGCTGCGCCGCGAGGCCCCCAATCTCGACTTCAAGCCGGTACACAACGCCCTCGATATCGCGGGCAACGGCGGGCCGGGCATGAGCTCGATCATCTTCCGCACCTCCCAGCGGATCCTGCTGCCGCTCAGCCTGATCTTCGCAGTCTACGTCTTCATGAAGGGCCACCAGGAGCCGGGCGGCGGCTTCATCGCCGGCCTCATTGCTGCGGTGGCGCTGGCGATCTATCGCATGGCGGCCGGCCCGGGAGCGCTGCTGCGACTGCTGCCCGCCAAGCCGGCGACGCTCATCGTGGCGGGACTGGGGCTGGCGCTGGCGACCGGCACCGGCGCGCTGCTGCTGGGATACCCCTTCTTCACCTCCTCCCACGGATACGTCGGCTCGGGCGAGAACCAGGTCGAATGGGCCACTGTCATGCTCTTCGACCTCGGCGTCTTCTTCGTCGTGACCGGCGTGTCGATCGGCATGGTCACGAGGCTCTCGGAGGAAATCGAGTGACGCTCCTGCTTTCCATCTGTGTGGCGGTGATCTTCGGCGTGAGCATCTATCTCATGCTCAGCCGGGAACTCAAGGCGATCGCCATGGGCGTCTTTCTCTTCAGCCACGCAGCCCACCTCGGCATCATCGCCGTGAGTCGTTCTCCCCTTGGCAAGAGCCCGCCGGTCCTGCACGGGCACGGGGAGGTGCTGGAGGCGACGCCGCCCGTCGATCCGCTGCCGCAGGCCCTGATCCTGACCTCGATCGTCATCAGCTTCGCGGTGATGGCGTTCGTCCTGACCATGCTGGTACTGACACAGCGCCGAGCGGGCACGCTGGAAATCGAACAGCTTTCGCAAGAGCAGCTTCCTCACTGACCATGAATCACGATCTGATCATTCTGTTCATCGTCATCCCCATGGCCACCGGTATCCTCACGCTGGCCCTGCGCGGAAAGCTGGGCCTGCAGCGTTTGATCGGTACAGCGTCGCTCGTGGCCAACCTGATCCTCGGGCTCTATTGCCTGATCTACAGCTACACCACCGATACGATTCTCGTCACTCAGATGGGTAACTGGCCGGCCCCGTTCGGTATCTCGATCGTGCTCGATTCTCTGAGCGGCCTGGTGCTCGTCGCCGGGGCGATCGTTTCGCTCGGCTGCTACATCCACGCCTTCGCTTCGCTCGACGAGGATGTGGAGAAGGGCTTCTTCCATCCGCTTTGGCACCTGGCGATGTTCGGCATTCAGCTCTCCTTCATCACGGGGGACCTGTTCAACCTCTTCGTTTCGTTCGAGATCATGCTCATGGCGTCGTACTGCCTGCTGACGCTCGGCGCCACGCGCAAGCAGATGACGCAGGCATACAAGTACGTCCTTCTCAACCTGCTCGCCTCGGGCATCTTCGTGCTCAGTGCCGGGCTGATCTACGGCATGACGGGAACGCTGAACTACGCCGATCTGGCCCGTTTCGTGGAGGAGGCGCAGCGCACCGGCACGCCCCTGCCGGCAGGCTTCAACGCCGTCGCCGTGCTGCTCCTGCTCGTCTTCGGCCTCAAGGCGGCGATCTTCCCCCTGTGGTACTGGCTGCCGGATACGTACTACACGTGTCCGATCGCGATCGCGGCGTTCTTCTCCGGCATGCTGACGAAGGTGGGCGTGTACGCGCTGGCGCGGCTGTTTCCCATGATCTTCGCCACGGAATTCGTGCGCGAGGCGGGCGTGACGCAGACGCTGCTCCTGATCGCGGCGGCATTCACCATGTTCCTCGGCGTGCTGGGAGCGGTCTCGATGCACGAGATACGCCGCATCCTCGCCATCCATGTCATCAGCCAGGTCGGCTACATGGTGTTCGGCGTGGCGCTGCTCACGCAGGCGGGGATCAAGGGATGCATGATCTACATGGTCCAGCACATGGTGGTGAAGAGTTCGCTCTTCCTCTGCGCCGGCGTGGTGGAGAAGTATCGCGGCACGGACGACCTGGACAAGCTCGGCGGGCTGGCGAAACAGGCGCCGTGGCTGGCGACGCTCTTCTTCATCGCTGCCATGAGCCTGGTCGGCCTGCCCCCCCTCTCGGGCTTCTTCGGCAAGTACGTCGTGATTCGCGAGGGCTTCGTCACGGGATACTGGTGGCTTTCGGTCTTCGGCTTGCTCACGGGCCTGTTGACGCTGCTGTCGATGCTCAAGATCTTCGGCTACTGCTTCTGGTATCCGCGGCCTGTTGAGGCTCCGGCTTCGCTCCACGATCGGGGCGTGCGGCGGCACCCCCAGCTCGCCTACGCTTACGCTGGTATCGTGCTGCTGGTCACCTCCGCGCTGTTCATAGGTCTCGGCGCGCAGTTCGTGAACGGGCCGGCCGGTCGTGCGGGCGACATCGCCGTCGATCCCCAGCGATACGTCACCGCCGTGCTGGGCGAGGCGGCGTGGCCCGTCGCTGGTGATGACGCGGAGGCGACGCTCGCCCTGACGCAGGAGACTCGACGGTGATTGCCCTGATCTTCCTCAACATCGCCCTGGCGGTCGGCTGGGTCTTCCTGGCCGGCAACTTCACCGCCGTCAGCTTTCTCGCGGGACTGGTGTTCGGCTTCCTGGTCACGAGCATCTACGCCACGGCCACGGGCAACCGCGGCTACGGGATGCGCATCTGGCGCGTCTTCCGTTTCGGGATGTACTTTCTCAAGATCCTGATCAAGGCGAACTGGCAGATCGCCTATGAGGCGGCGACGCCCAGGTTCTACATGACGCCGCGCATCGTCCGCTATCCCGTCGGCCATATGACCAACGCTGAGAAGACGACGCTCGCCAACGCGATCACGCTCACGCCGGGCACGCTGGTCGTGGATATCTCCGAGGATGGGGAGTACATCTACGTGCACTGCATGTACGCGAAGGATCGTGACGCCGCCATTCGCGACCTGGACGCTCTGGCGACGAACCTGCACGAGGGGGTGTTCTCATGATGCATCTGCTGGCGCAACATGCCCAGGAAGCGCAGGAGCTGCTGGACCACGCCGCCATCCCCTCCACGGAGCCCACCTGGGCGCGGACGATGCTCTTCCTCACCGTGGACGTGGGAATCGTGGCGCTCTTCGTGACACTCATGTGGTGTTTCTATCGCATCCTGCGCGGGCCGCAGCTTGTGGATCGCGTCATCGCCGCCGACACGTTCGCGCTCCAGGTGGTCGGACTGGCGATCCTGTTCACCATCCGGTATGAGACGCTGATGTACTTTGACGCCGTGCTGATCGTGGCGATCATGGGCTTCGCCAGCACGGTCGCCTTCGCCCAGTACATCGCGCGACAAGGGCAGCCGGTATGAACGAGCACACGACAAGCATCATTCTGGATGTGCTGGCGACGCTCTTCCTGCTGGGCGGGCTCTTCTTCATGTTCGTCGGCGTGGTCGGCCTGCATCGCTTCCCCGATCCGTACGGCAAGCTGCACGCCGTCACCAAGTGCGCCACGCTCGGCCTGCTCGGCATGCTGCTGGCCGTCATGATCCACATCGGCGTCGTCTCCATCATCACAAAGGCGATCATGACGATCGTCTTCGTCTTCATCGCCAACCCGGTGGGGTCGCACATGATTGCCAAGGCCGCCCACCACGCAGGCTACCGCAAGTGGGAGAAGACGCTCTCCGACGAACTGGCGGAGGACAAGGCTGCGGGAAGGCTTGGGCACCATCGGCAGCACGAGACCGAAGAAGAGGCGGAACTTGCCATCGCTGAGGATGACTTCGCCGGGCAATCACCTGACAAGGGCGATGACGACGCCGAGCGTGCGCCTGCACTGCGGCACGCGCTGTAAGAAGACGAGACGGCGCGGGAAGCCAACCGTAGTGAGAGGGCGGTAGTGATCAGTTCACGCAGCCGCGAAGTGCAGCATCGCGCGGCGAACTCGTCAAACGACTGCACGCCCACGCGCTACGTGAGCAGCAGGACAGACGCGACAATCGCTGCTGCCAGCAACGCAAGGGAGAGGGCGACAATCGTCCGGCGCCGCGCGCGCCAGCGGGCGGCGCCGGCCCGAACGGTCTCAATCGCCGGTGCGGGGTCGAACGCCTCGTAGGCCGCGCGCAGCTCAGCCGCGGCGGCTTCAACATCGTCCGGAAAGCGCCTGGCGAGTTCCCTCTCCGCGTACTCCAGATGCCGGGCGATCGCCGTCGTCGAGCAGTCCATCGTGCGACTGACCCGCCGCAGATCCTGCTTCTCCACGTGCGCGAAGATCCATGCCTCCATCGCCTGGCCCGGCAAGGCGTGCAGGGCGCGCAGCAGTTCACCAGCCCGGCCGGGAACGACGTTCTGAACCGCATGCGCCTCCGTCGCCCGCACCTCGCGCGCCCGCAGGACGACGAGGCGATCGACATTGGGTAGCTGCAGCGACGCAAGGTCCGCGCCCGCCTGCTCGAGTCCGAGCACGGGGCCGCTGAGTTGCACCGCTTCGACTTCGTTCGCCAGCAGCAAGAGGGCAAGGCGCACGATGCGCTGCTCGACAGCACTCCGCCGGGCACGTCGTCTTCCTTTCTCGACTTTGCAGGGCATGGGGCGGCTCGTATCCGGGGACTGCGGCTCGTTTCTCGCCTTCGTCCCCGCACGCTCGGGAGAAGTAGCGTCTTGCCCGGCGCTGGGGCTTTACTGCACTCGTTCGAGGCGGGCGTAGTCGATGGCGAGCGTCTTCACGCCCACGCTGGGGAAGGCGACCTTTACATAACCTCCCGGCACGCAGGAATGAACCCGCCCCACGCCGAACTGCGGATGACGCACCATGCTCCCCTTCGGGTACTCCGAGCGCGTGCGCTCCAGCAACTCCGCGCGCGACTCGTCCTCGAACTCGTACCCTTCCTCTGACTGATCGCTGAACAGCACCGCCTCCCGGGGAAGCTCGCCCAGAAAGCGGCTGGAGATCGAACGCTGCGTCATGCCGCGCACCGTGCGCGTGCCCGCACAGGTGAGCAGCAGGTGTTCTTCGGCGCGCGTCATGCCTACGAAGCACAGCCGCCGCTCCTCCTCCAGCGCCTCCTCGGATTCCTGACTGCGACTGTGCGGCAGCAGCCCCTCTTCGAGACCGATCATCGCGACCGCAGGGAACTCCAGCCCCTTGGCGGCGTGCAGCGTCATCAGCGACAGGGCCCCCACTTCCGCGTCCAGCGCGTCCACATCCGCGACCAAGCTCACCTGCTCCAGCCAGGCGCGCAGCAGATCCAACAGCGTCGGTCGGTCGGGCCGCTCTCGATCGACGCCACCTTCACCGCCCCCTTCCCCTTCACCTGCGAACCACTGCAGCGCGAAGTCCGAGGCGGAGGAGACGAGTTCATTGAGATTGTCGATGCGCTGCGCCTCCTCGTCGCTGACGGCGAGCTTGCGGTAGTGCTTCTCGAGCCCCGATTCGCTGAGCACCTGCTGCACGAAGGCGGCGAAACGATGCGCCGCCGCCGCGCCGTCGTCGCCGTTCTCGAGCGGGATCGGCGTCTGCTGCGCTTCCTGCTGCCAGCCGATCAGCAGGCTGACGAACTTCTGCACCGAACTGATCGCGCGTTCGTTCAGGGCCGGCGCCTCGCGC
>CAZZPX010000163.1:0-6940 GCA_964655955.1 uncultured Phycisphaerales bacterium
CAATTTCGGTGCGAATCGAGTCGGGATGCAGGTGGATGTGGACGCCGAGATGGCCGTGCGGCTTGGGGCCGGTGCTGTCCGCGCGAAATTTGAAGTCGCCGCTCCTCGTGTTGACAACCATGCCGCACTTGCTGGCGAGGATGACCTTGTCGCGGCGGTCGCGAATGCCCCGGCCGACGAGTTCCTCGCTCAGGCCCAGCCCGTAGATCGGGGCCGTGTCGATGAGCGTGACGCCCGCATCAAGAGCGGCATGGATGCAGCGGACGGCCTCCGCCTCGTCCACCCCGCCCCACATCCACCCGCCCATTCCCCAGGTGCCCAGCCCCACGACGGAGGCGTTGATGCCGGATTGTCCGAGAGGAAGCAGCCGCATGCCGATTCTCCTACTCCTTCGTTGATGCAGCCTCAGCTCTGGGAAGCCAGGTCTCTTCGCCGTCCTTCGCTCGTGGGCCGGCGGCGCCTGGGCGCAGGCTTCGCTTCGCGAGGAACGAGCGGCGCCTCCTCCTCCAACTCCAGCTTGAGCGAGATGAAATCGAGCAGATCCTTGAGCGACAACACGCCGACGAGGCGGTCGCCTTCGATCACGAGCGCGCGACTGATGTCGTTGCGCCGCATCCACATGAGCGTCTTCATCGCATCGTCGCCCGGAGCGATGCTGTTGTGCTCGTCGCAGGGGCTGGCGATCTGGCCGGCGGTGCGCCGGCTCCACTCCGCGCGCGGGATCTCCTTGATCCGCCGCGTCGTGACGCAGCCGACCAGTTCGCCGTCCTCGACAACGGGAAACATCTTGAAGTGATGCCTGTAGACGTAGTCTTCGACCAGGTCGTCGACCGACAGCGAGGCGCTGACGCTGACGGGCGACTCCGTCATGAAGCGGCGCATGGGCTCGCCCTCCAGCGCCTGGCGCACGAGCACCTGCTGATAGCCCATCCCGGCGGCCCCGCGCAGGAACATGCCGATAAGGAACCACCACATCGCCCCGATGAAGTTGCCGGTGACGAGGTGCAGCACGGCGAAGACCATGAGCGCCACGGCGAAGCCCGCGCCGATGCGCGAACTGATGCGGGTCGCCCGCCGCAGGGATCCCTTCAAATGCCAGAGCGCCGCGCGCAGCACGCGCCCGCCGTCCAGCGGGAACGCCGGTATGGCGTTAAACCCGAGCAGCACCAGGTTGACGATGAAGAGGTAGGAGATGACGCCCGCCACCGCGTCGATCCACGGCGCCAGCCCGGCGAGCAGAAAGAGCAGCGCTAGCGCGATCGTCACGATCGGGCCGCCGATCGCGATGAGAAACTCATCGCGCGGCGTGCGCGGCTCCTGCGTCATCTCGGCCACGCCGCCAAAGATGAAGAGCGTGATGCCTCGCATCTGCACGCCCACCCGGCGCGCCACCAGGGCGTGCCCCAGTTCGTGCAGCAGCACGCAGAGAAAGAGCGCGATCGCCCCGCTTGCGCCCATCCACCAGTAGGTCGCCGTCGTCAGCTCCGGGTAGAACCGGGGGAAGACGCTCGATGCCAGCGACCACGCGATCAGGATCGCGATAATGAACCAGCTCAGATCCAGGTGGATCGGAAAGCCGAAGAGCGTCAGCAGCTTGAATCGTCTGCCGAGAATTGCCGACTCCTTTCAGGCGGCCAGATACAGCACGCGGAAGGCAGGCGCGCCCGTGCACACGTCGCTCAGCGATTGGCCCGCCGCTGGTCTTCCCTCCCCACGACCGCCTGCGCCCCGGCGCGCAGCACCGCGCCGGCAGGTCCATCCGTCGGCATCTCCTCAGCGTCATGCGCATAGACGCTGCCGGAATTGCGCAGCGTGTCGATCACCGCCAGGTTGAGCAGATCGGTGTCACCGGGCTTCGCCTGGGCGTGAATATCAACGGCGCGACTTTCAACATCGTGCGCGCCGCGCGCCTCCTTGTCGCGCGCGACGAGCAGCGAATCGACGAGCCCATCGGCGCTGGCGACGACGATCCGTTCAAGATCGCTGCAGGCGCGGTCGCTCCCCTGCGCGCGCTCGAAGCGCTCGAGCCCAGCGCGGCGGCGAGCCTCGAGCATCGGCTCAAGCGCGGCGCGCGCCCGCTCGAGCAATTCATCCTCGCTCAAGTGATCCGGATTGCCTTCGCCCCGGCGTTCGGAAAGCGTGGGATACGAGGTCGCCTCGCAGAAGATCTCCACGACGCGCTCCACGCCGATGGGGATGAGCGGCCGCCCGGTCTCCGTGAGCGTCTCGCGCAGCGGACCGTCCAGCCGGCGAAAGAACTCGAAGATGCGCGTCTTGTGCAGGTCGCGATCGGCGCCGTGTCCGTGGTGCACGGCGGCTCGCTGCCGCGCGTCGCCGGTCGGGCCGCCGCTCGAGTGATGCTGCAATGACTTCTCCGCGTCGATGAACGCCTCCAATTGGCGCAGTTCATCGGGCCAGCCGGACGTGTCGATTTCGCGCAGTTCGTCGCAGCCTCCCTCGAACAGCCGCACCTGCCGCTGACTCAAGGCGATGATGTACACCTCCACTTGCCGAGTCAGAAGCGGCAGCAACGGGCGAACGTTGAAGCAGCGATCGACCTCCACGGCGACGCTCACCTCGTAGGGCAGACGCTGGTAGATCGCCCGCGCTGGGGAGAGGAAGATCGACAGTCCAAGGCGCTGATGTCGCCAGAAGTCGGTGTTTTCGTTGAGCTTGGCCACTTCGCGCGCGGGAGCGAGGAGTTGTTCGATATCCGGCCTGCGCACCTGGAACTCGGCGAGACGCTCCTGCGCCCGATCGAGCGCGCTGCGCAATTGCAGTGGATCCTGCCGCGTCTCGGCGCCGCGCGTGTGCGTCGGCAGGTGGAGCGACACGCACAGATCGTCGTTGGATTCGAGCAGCGGCGTCAGCCGACTGCCCAGCGATGCCTCTTCAAGTCGTTGCATGTTGTCAGCATAGCGCGCCCTCGGCCAGGCAACCCTTGCGATGATTCCCGACGCGCGCATGCGTGCTTCGCGGCAGCGGACGCGGGGCGAATGCGGATCGCGGCGCGGGCGCTGCGAGGAATAGCATGAACGACACGATGAGTGATGGATCTTCCAACATTCCCCCCGGATGGGATTACAATCCCGCGACCTGGGGGCAGCGGCTGCCGATTGTCGGCCTCGCGCTCGTCGGCGCGGGCATTGCGGCCTATCTGACGCTGTGGCAGTACGACGTCATCGACACGGTCTGGGAGCCGTTCTTCGGCGACGGCACGCGCGTCATCCTGGATTCGAAGCTGTCCTACGTGCTGCCCATTTCCGACGCTGCGCTCGGCGCGCTTGCCTATCTCGCCGACGCCGTCGCCGGTGTCATCGGCGGGCGCTCGCGCTGGCGCACCATGCCCTGGATCGTCGTGATCTTCGCCATCCTCGTCGGGCCGCTGGGCGCGGTGAGCATCGGCCTGGTGATGGCGCAGCCGCTGCTCTACGACGCCTGGTGCACGCTTTGCCTGGCTTCCGCCGTCGTTTCCATCGCCATGGTCGGCCCCGCCATGGACGAAGCGCTGGCAAGCCTGCAACACCTGCGCCGCGCGCACGACGATCCACAGCGCTCGCTCTGGCGCGCCTTCTGGGGGCTCGACTCCGCAGAGAGGAGCGCCGCATGATCGCCCGACTGCTGCAGGCGTTGCTCGGCGCCTGGTTGATGGCCGCGCCCGCCGCCTTCGACCTCAACGAGATCGCGGCGAAGCAGCATCATCTGCTCGGGCCGCTCATCGTCGCCTTTGCCGGCTCCGGCGCGGCGGAGTGCACGCGCGCCATCCGCTTCTGGATCGTTCCTCCGGCGCTGTGGTTCTCACTCATGCCCCTCTGGGCGGATCTGCCCTTCCGGGGCTCCATCAACTGCACCGTCACCGGGGTCGCGCTCATCGCCCTCAGCTTCGTGCGCGGACGAGTGCAGCACCCGTACAACGGCGGCTGGCTCGGCCTGTTCCACACCGGGGGCGCCGCGACGCCGAATGCACGAGTCCCCAACCGGCGCTGACAGAACAGCGACTCACAAAGGCAGCCCATGACTTCGCACAGCAACGACAAGCCGGCAGCAGCGGCCTGCTCGGCCAGGCCAGCGTCAACGCGCTGCGCGAGCGCTACCAGGTCATCGGCTTCGACAACAAGGGCAATCCACACGCACCCGCGGACATGGAGAACGTGTGCGTCGACGTCACCGACGATGAGAGCGTGCGCGCCGGCCTGGCGCGGGTTCGGCATGGGTATGGGGCCGACATCGCCTCCGTGGTGCACCTCGCCGCGTACTATGATTTCTCCGGCGAACCGAGCGATCTCTACGACGAAGTGACGGTGCAGGGGACGGCCCGGCTGTTGGCGGCGCTGCGAGAATTCCGCGTCGAGCAACTGCTTTTCTCGAGCACCATGCTCGTCCATGCACCCACGCAACCCGGCGAGCCGCTCGACGAGGACTCGCCGCTCGAAGGCAAGTGGGATTATCCGGCCTCGAAGATCCGCACGGAACGCGTCATCGCCGATGAGGGCGGCGACATTCCCGCCGTCATCTTGCGCATCGCCGGCGCCTACACCGATCGGTGCGACTCGATTCCCCTGTCGCGGCAGATCCAGCGCATCGCCGAGCGCCGCTTGACCGCGCACGTCTACCCCGGAGACACGTCGCACGGCCAGGCGTTCGTGCATCTCGACGATGTCGTGCTCGCCATCGTCACCGCCGTCGACAAGCGGCGCGAACTCAGCGATCACGAGGTCTTCCTCGTCGGTGAACCGGAGACCTGCAGCTACGAGGCGATCCAGCAGCGACTTGGTTGGCTGCTCCACGGCGAGGACGACTGGCAAACCCGTTCGATTCCCAAGTCGGTCGCGGAGGCGGGCGCGTGGCTGCAGAACAACGTGCCGGGCGTCGAGGAGCCGTTCATCAAGGCCTGGATGATCGACATGGCTGACGATCACTACGAACTCGACATCTCGCGCGCGAAGACCAGGCTGGGCTGGCAGCCGCAACACCGCCTGCTCGAATCCTTGCCGCACATGACCGAGCGTCTCCGCGCCGATGCGCAGGCGTGGTATGAGGCCCACGATCTCGAAGCGCCGCAGGATCTTGAAGTCGCGCCCGGCGCGCAGAGCCGTGACTGACACTGCGCAGCGCGACGGCGGCTAGTGCACGCGTCAGCGGGCAGGCGACGCAGAGGCCATGTGGGCTGACCAGGGCGGCAGTGTTTGGAGCACCAGCCCATCAGTATTTGCCCGATGCCACGTAGGCCTGAAAGCGGAGGAGTGAAGTCGTCGCCGGCTGAGGGCGAAGCGGCCAATCCACAGGCCGCCGCTGATATAATCACCGGGTGAAGATTGAAATGATGCTCGGGCGTCGCAGCGGCTGCAGCCTCGACCGCCGTGCCCGGGTTCTGGTCTCAGGAGAGTAGAAATGAGCGAGCTTGCGATGACGAATAAAGCCGTCCCCAAGACACCCACACCGTCTCGTCAGGCGCGCGTCCTGATTGTCGACGATCATCCCATGCTGCGGCGCGGGCTCGGGGAATTGCTCGCGCATGAGCCGGATCTCGACGTGTGCGGCGAGGCGGATAGCTACGCCTCCGCCCTCGAACAGGTGCGAGAGTTGAATCCGGATGTGATCATCATGGACATCGCGCTGAAGGACTGCAACGGCCTCGAGGTGATCAAGCAGCTCAAGGCGCAGGACGATTCGCTTAAGGTCCTTGTCTGCTCCATGCACGAAGAGAGCCTCTTCGCCGAGCGCGCCTTGCGGGCCGGCGCCCTGGGCTACATCAACAAGGAGCAGGCCACGGAAGCAGTCGTCACCGCCATTCGACGCGTGCTCGATGGCAAGATCTACCTCGGCGAGAAGATGGCGGAGCGCCTGCTGCATCGCGTGCATGGCGGTCAGGCCGAAACCACGGAGACTCCGGTCGACTCCCTCACGGATCGCGAACTCGAAGTCTTCGAACTCTTCGGGCAGGGCTTCAGCTCCAGCCAGATCGCCGAGCGCCTGCACATCAGCACCAAGACGGTCGATTCGCATCGGCAGAAGATCAAGCGGAAGCTCGACCTGCACTCGAGCAACGAACTCGTGCAGCACGCCGTGCGCTGGGTCATGGAGACGACGAAGACGAGTTGAAGCTGCGGGCGTGGGCTGATGGCCGCAACTCTCTGCGGTCCAAGTCTGAGGCTTCTAGAGGGCAGGCACCACTATGGCGCGAGCGAATATGCGCGTAGCCTGAGCATGTCGCGTCTATCGGAGGCGCGTCGCGTAGGGCAACATATCGGGAGGTGCAAGCGATGCAATGGAACCATGCACGAAGCGAAACCGGGGACACCGCGCGGTCGGTCGGCGGCCGATTGAGCGGCGCCGCGGACACGGGCGCGCCGCGACACTCGCACCGGCCATCCGCCAGCCGCGCCGCCGGCGCCGAGGTCAGCCTGATTGATGCGATCGCCGCGGAGGTCGCGCCGCCTCGCGCCTCACCGGGCCGGCACGATCGCGCTCTGGCAGCGGCGCTGCTCAAGGAGGCCTTCCGCGACCTGGAGCGCTCGCTGCAGCGACACCCGCGCCGGTCGCCGCTGCACGGAGCGCAGCCGTGACCAACCCTATCGAGTCAATCTCGCGTGACGAGCTGCGCAAGCGCCTCGAAATGAACAACATCGCGCTTGTCGAGGTGCTCGATCGAGAACAATATGCGAAGTTCCACCTGCCGGGCGCGATTTGCGTCCCCGTCTCCGCAGACGACTTCGGCGAAAGGATCGAGAAGGCGGTCCCCGACAAGGATCAGCCCGTCGTGGTCTACTGCATGGACACGGCGTGCGACGCCTCGGCGCGGGCAGCCGAGAAGCTGCGCGTGCTCGGCTATGAGAAGATCTTCGATTATGAAGAAGGTAAGCAGGGCTGGAAAGCCGCGGGCTTGCCTATCGAGGCTTACTACCCCGGCCACAATCTATTGAACACTATTCCTGTGCCG
>CAZZPX010000164.1:0-6920 GCA_964655955.1 uncultured Phycisphaerales bacterium
GGGATGATGTAGGCAGCTCGCTGTCACGAAGCGCAGTTGGAAACGCATCTGATAACTCCCGGCTCCGCCAGCCCCGCCGGTGGTTTCGAAGAAAGTTTCAGAAATCGCCCTTGACACCAGCTAAGAAACCGATAAACTGATCTACATGAAGGTTGCCGCAGACCACCCCCGCCAGGATCAGTCGTTTGAAAGTGCTGCTCGCGAGGCCATCGCGGGCTTGCGAAGCACCCTCGCAGCGATCCTCAATGACCTGCCCGGGCACGTGGCGCGAGCGCACGAGGTGTCCAAGGCCCTGGAAATTCACAAGAAGCTCGGCTGGCAGATTGCGAACCTCGTCTACGAGCCCGATCTGTTCGCGGCAGGTCAGCACGTGCCGGGGCGCGAGTCGGTGAACACTTTTTTGGCGGCGGCTCGGCGGAAGGTGCGCGCGGAATTGATCGACTCTGCGGAGGCGGCGATGGACGCGTTCGACACGCTCATCGAAGTTCACGCGGGCGATCGGGAATCGCTGGAGATGATGCTGGCCGCGCATGCTGGCGACGGAGGCGCCAAGTCGCACCTGCTCCAGCGGAAGGCGTGGTTCAATTCGGGGAGCTTCATCTGGGGCGTTCAGGCGCGAACGCAGTTGCAGACGTTTCTGCTGCACCCGGCGGCGCGCGACGATTGGTTCGATCTCGCCAGCATCTACGGCTACATCGGGTTTCGGCGAGTGCGCCCGGATGTTACGTGGCCGCTGGCGATCTCCAAGCGCATGACGGATGACGAAACCGAGATCGAGCAGCCGAGGCGTGAACCCATTCAACTGAACGGCGATGCGTCGGACGGTCATGCCGGCGCGCCGCTGCTTCGGCGGTTCTGTTCGAACCCGCCGCCGACAATCCATCGCAAGCCGATTTCGAGCGATTTTCTGCTGGACGAGATCGCGCCGGGACCGACTGGTGAGCGCGGCGCCTTCGACTGTATCGCGGGAGAAGTGCTGCGCAATGCCGGCGAGTGCTATCGCAGCGAACACGACTGGATCTGGGGGACCTCCAAGTGCATGCGCACTCCGAGTCGACTGCTCATCCTCGATCAACTGATTCACGAGGACGTTCTCGGGTCGGTTGAGCCGAAGCTGTATGTCTATCGAGACCTCGATCACGGCGGGCCGCGCCCTCCGCTTCCGCAGCGCCAGGACGACCGGATTCCCGTGTTCGAATCCGTCGAGCAACTGGGACGAGGGCTGGCCGGCATTCGCACGCCGCACGTCCCGCACTACGTTGAACTCATCGAAGAGGTTCTGTCGGCGCTGGGTTGGGACGCGAAGCGGTTCAGGGTCTTTCGCGTCCAGATGGAGTACCCGCCCGTGCCCACGACGATCGCCATGGAAGCGCCGTTGCCGGAGCGGCCGGAGGGCGCTTAGACAACCAGCAGAACAGCTGTACAGCCAGCTCCGCCTGCACCGACGCAGCGCGCGCCGGGACGGGGCCGAGGTTATCGCATTCACGCACCGAGGAGGAACAGTTCATGAGATCTTCAATTACATGGATGCCGCTCGCCATCCTGGGGGCAGCGGCGACAGGCTTCGCTCAGTCGATTGAACAGATGCCGGGCTGGCCGATCAGCGTCGACGGCTACCATAGTGAAATGCGCGGCGTCACTTTTGCTGATCTCGATGGAGATGGCGACTTGGAGATCATCGTCGGCGACACCGTCAACTGGCAGATACACGCCTGGGATTACGAAGGGAACGGCATGCCGGGCTTTCCCATCGCGCTTGGTCATGGCGCGCCCCAGTGGGCTCAGAGCGTCGGCGACCTGGACGGCGATGGAGACCTGGAGATCGTCGCGTGCGCGCGCGATATTTACGGCGGCAGCGGCGCTCTCTGCGCCTTCGATCATCTGGGCAACTCCTTGCCCGGCTTCCCAATCGAGCTGTGGGACTCGCAGTGGATGGCTGCCCCCACACTCGCTGATCTCGACGGGGACGGACAACTCGAGATCCTTGCTGGAGAATGGGGCTACGTAGACACGACGCCCGTCGGATCGCTGCACATCTTCAACAACGACGGCAGCGAGTGGGGCGGCAATTGGCCGGTTCAGTTGGACTCGTGCTCCGTCGCTACGCCTGCCGTCGGCGACGTAGATGACGACGGGAATCTCGAAGTCTGCATGCTCTCCGGCTCCAGCGCCTTTCTGCTGGAGGTCGACGGCAGCGTGCTCCCCGGCTGGCCCGTCACACTCGCCGGCGGGGACACGATAAGCTACAGTTCTCCAGTTCTGGCGGACTTTGATGGTGACGGGCATCGGGAGGTCGTGTTCTCCGTCTGCACGTATCTCGACGGCGTATCCCAGGGCGGCTGCCATGTGCAGGGTGACGACGGCACTGCCTATCCCGGCTGGCCCCAGCAGATGGGCTGGGGTTGGACCTACTGCACACCCACCGTCACGGATCTCGAGGGCGACGGACAACTCGAGGTCTTGTGTGGCAGCCAAGGCATTATCGGTGCCCAGAGTTCGACGTTCTGGGTCTGGGATGCCAACGGAAACGTCCGGCCGGGCTTCCCGTACCTGAACTCCATCTTCAACGGCGCAGGTTCCGATGGCCCCATTACCGTTGCGGACATTAATGGCGACGGAACGCTGGAGATCTTCGCCGACGCCTACGCCTGTGACTACAGCACCGGCGAGGGCCTGCTCTACGGTGTCGACAGCAACGGCCAGAATCTGCCCGGCTTCCCGCTGGTCACGGCCGGCTACACGCAGATGAACGGCGCCACAATCGGCGACGTCAACGGCGACGGTCACTACGAGCTTGGCGTTCTCTCCAGGCGCCCCGTGCCGCCCTACGCCATGAACATCAATCTGTACACGCTCCCCGACACTTATGCCTCCACGTCGCGCGACTGGCTCACCTACCACGGCAGCAACTGCCGCGGAGGGCTCTGCACCATCGCGCCCAGCCAGTGCGAGGGCGACATCGACGGGGATGGCGACACAGATCAGTCCGACCTGGGCATTCTCCTCGCAGCCTACGACGTGAACGGCAGCGGCGACCTCGACGGTGACGGCGACACCGATCAGTCGGATCTGGGCATTCTGCTCGCCAACTACGAGTGCGGCACCTGATTAGCGCCGATTCACGCCGGTGGCGAGCCGCGACGCTTGTCACCGAACCGCGCGTCGAATTGAGCGGCTTGAATAGAGAAGGTTGCGAGTGGCGAAGAGCCCGGCCCGCCACCAGTGTCGTTCGACGACATCGGTGCGCGGGCCGGTCTTGCTTGTCGCGCCAGGCCAGAGAGAAGTCGCCGCGGAGTTTCACGGCGAGCGCTCCCGCTGGAACCTGTGATCGAGGCTGAGGCAAGAGGCGGCCGACGCCGTTCGGACTGTCCCCCGACCCGGCGCCGGCAGGCGCAGATCATCCATCACGACTCCGGCTCCGCAGCCGGGTCGACTCGCGCCGCATCTCGGGAGCTGCGCAGGAGCGCGAGACGCTCGTGTGCGGTGCGGGCTCGTTCATGATTCTCGCCGAGTTCTTGCTCGACCGCGGCGATCGACTCTACCAGGAGCGACTCGGCGCGGTCATACTGCTGCGCCTGCTCCAGGGCGTCGACGAGATTGAAGAGAGTCTTGAACGTGTCCGGGTGCATCGCGCCGAGCACTTCACGGCGCTTGGCCAGGACGTCTTCGGCTATCTGAATCGCCTCGTCGAGTCGGCCTTGATCGCGGCGCAGCCAGGCGAGGTTGTGCAGTGAACTCAACGTCACGGGGCTGTCCGGGCCGAACACGCGCCTTCTGCCTTCGAGGACCCGCTGGTAGAGGCGCTCCGCCTCCTCGAAGCGCCGCAGCCGCGTATAAAGCAGGGCGAGATTATTCATGGCGACGAACGTCTCGGGATGATCCCTGCCGAGGGTTCGCGAGCGCGCCATCAGCACCTCGTCCCACAGCTTCTCCGTCTCATCGAAGCGCTGCTGTTTGTAATAGACGACGGCGAGGTTATTGAGGGACGCGAGCGTGTCCAGGTGATCGCTGCCGAGCGATGCGGTCCGCAATTCGAGCGTGCGGCGATAGAGAGGCTCGGCTTCGTCGAGGCGATCCTGCCGATCGTAGTTGATCGCCAGGTTGTTCATCATCCGCAGGGTCGACGGGTGATCCGCCCCGAGCGACTGTTCGGCATGTGAGACGCAGGCCAATTGCAGGGTCTCGGCGTCATCGAACCGGCCCAGTTGCAGATAGGCCCAGGCCAGCGTATCGAGGGTGTAGAGCGTGTCCGGGTGTGCGTCGCCGAGGTGCCGCTGCTGCGCCGGGAGAGCTTCTTCGAGGTATGCGGCCGCCTCGGCGTAGCGGCCCATGGTGTTGGAGAGGTGGCCGGCGTTGGTCAGCGCGCGCAGCGTCTCTGGATGCTCCGCGCCGAGCATGCGTCGCCGGATGGCCAACGCAGCGGTGATGAGTTCGCTTGCCCGATCGAACTGCCCGAGGTTGCAACACACCCAGCCGAGGTTGGTCATCGAGAGGACCGTCTCTTCGTGCTCCTCACCCAGGACGGCGAGGCGGCGATCGAGGACGCGTTCCCAGGTCTGCTGCGCCTCATGCACCCGCCCTTGCCTGTAGCGCAGCAGCCCGAGGTTGCTCAAGGCGGTGAGCGCCGGACGACCGTCCGTACCGGAGATCCGCTGCTGCAGTTCGTAGGTACGGGCGCAGAGTTGCTCGGCTTCCGGGAAGCGCCCCATGTCGGAGAGGAGCAAGCCCAGCAGGGCCATGGAGGTGAGCGTGTCCTGGTCCAGTTCGCCCAGAAGCGTGCGACGAAGCTCGAACGCCCGGCGAATGTGCGGCTCGGCGTCCGGGTAGAGGCCGAGCGCCCGAAAGGTGACCGCCAGTGTATGGCGGACGTTTGCTTCGACGAGCGGCGCGTCGGCGAAGGAAGCGTCGATCGTGGCGGCGGCGGAGGCGAGCGCCTCGCGCACCGTAACGTCCCGGCCCAGGCGCGCGGGATTCGCCGAGGCGAGAATGTCCAGGAGAAAGTCGTTGATCGCCTGCGCCTTCTTCGCTTCCAGATCGGACGCTTCGTACGCGGCCTGGGCGCGATCGCGGTCCGCTTCGGCCGCGCGCCAGAACCCGACCGAGACGGCGGTGGCCGAGATCAGCGCCAGGAAGACCAGCATCGCAGCCGCCACGGGCACGCGGTGTCGTCGCAACGACTTGCGCAGCAGGTACCAGGTGCTGTCGCCCTTGGCTTCGATGGGAAGGCCGGCGGCGTAGCGCTCGAGATCCTTGAGCAGGTCGGCCACCGACTGGTAGCGTCGCTCCTTGTCCTTGCTGAGCGCTTTGAGCACGATCGTGTCGAGTTCATCATCCACTTCTCGCCGCCGGCTCGAGGGGCGCAGGGCGTCCAGCTCGGTGATGTTGCGGACGATCGATGCGAGGTGGCCGTCGACCGGATAGGGATGCGTGCCCGTCAGCATCTCGAAGAGCATGACGCCAAGCGCATAGACGTCGCTGCGCACGTCGACGGCAGCGGGATCGCCGCGGACCTGCTCGGGCGCGGCATAGGCCAGCGTACCTACGAATTCCCCCGCCTGAGTCTGCAGTGACTGCTGCGCATCGGGCACGTGTGCCGCTTTCGCCAGGCCGAAGTCGAGCAGGTGCGGTTCGCCGTCGGCGTCGATGAGGACATTGCTCGGCTTGAGATCGCGATGTATGACTCCATGCTGATGGGCGAAGGTGACAGCGGCGGCAATCTTGCGGAAGAGCGCCAGGGCGGCTTGCACGTCGAGGCAACGCGCCGTCTCCGCCGGATCGAGCGGACGGCCATCGACCAGGCGCATGACGAGGAACATGCGGCCGTCGTCGGTCGTACCGCTGTCGAAGACGGTCACGATGCCCGGATGATCGAGCGAGGCAACGAGATCGATCTCTCGTTCGAAGCGTCGGCGGGCGCGGCGGTCGGCATAGCGGCCGTGCAGAAGCAGCTTGACCGCGACCGGCCGCCTTGTCGAGGCCTGCATTGCCTCGTAGACGACGCCCTGTCCGCCGGCGTGCAGCGCGCCCACGATCTCGTAGCCGGGGATGCGCGGCAGCGGCGCATCATCTCGCAGCGCAGCGCCGGGCCGCGCTGACTTGAGCGCCGCCAGCGTGTGCGAGTTCTCCTCGACGTCCCGCAGCAGGGCGCGGCAGTCAGCGCAGGACTCGAGATGCAGGGCAACGGTGCGGCGCTGGGCTGCGGGCAGGTCGTCGCTGAGGTACAGCTCGAATTCTTCTAGCTCCGGACAAGTCATGGCCGATCCCGTTTTCTTTGGGTCAGACCTCCTCGATCTCCTGCTGGAGTTCGCGGATTCGCTTGAGGACGCGATGCTTGGCGAGAAAGACAGCGTTGCGGGTCATGCCGAGCTGAGACGCCGCCTCCTGCGCGGGCACCTCGCGCAGCGCCACCAGCTCGAACGCCTGCACGGTTCGCGGCTCGAGTTCGGCTCGCACCTGGGCGAGGCACTGGTCGAAGACGGCCTGCTGCCAGGAACGATCCCAGGACGCCTGTGCGCCGGCCTGGGGCAGGGCGTCCCAGGCGGCGGTCTGAAGGGCCGCCGGAGTACGGCGACGGTCCCGGGCAAGGTCGCGGCGGCGGCTCTGGATGGTGCGCTGGGCGATGCCGAACAACCAGGAGTGCAGTCGTCCGCGGCCGCGATCGTATCTCCCTTCGCGGTAGGCAGTGAGGAACGTGGCGAGCGCCTCCTGGGCTGCGTCCTCCGCCTCGGCCTCGGGTAGTCCCATATCCAGGGCGAAACGGACAACCGGCTGCCGGAACCGCTGGACGAAGACCTCCCAGGCTTCCGGCTCGGACTGGTGCAGCTTGTCAAGGACCAGGGTCGTGGTGAGCCACTGCATGCGGCCGTTCCTCAGAAGTCACATCCACCTGCTGCAGTGTACCGGATGATTTCATCTCTTAA
>CAZZPX010000165.1:0-6911 GCA_964655955.1 uncultured Phycisphaerales bacterium
GATCAGCTCGTTGACCTTGGACATGTCATGGTCCACCAGGGCGACCGTGCGCTGAGCGACGCGCGAGTCGCGCTCGAGCTCGGCGATGTCCGCCTGCACGGCTCCGAGATCCTTCTCGACCGACTCGATGCGGCCGGGATACTGGGCCTGCAGCGACTCGAGCTGGCGGCGCAGCAGGATGGGGTCGTCGATGTTGTCGTCGATCGTCTGTGCGACCTTGAAGCGCACCTGGTCGTAGACGGCCGCGACCCGACTGGGTCCCACCAGGAGCGTGACGCCGCCGAGGCAGAGACCACCGATGACGCTGTAGCGGACGATTCCTCGAACGATGCCGGACATGGTTAGCTCCTTCTGTCTGACTGCTCGCCGCGGGGGGCGAGGTTGCGTACTGAGTTGCCTGTCACACATCGTTCTTGGGCGGGGGCTCGAGGCGTTTTCACGCCGAACGGAAATTCCCCCTCTCGCCTGCGCCCGCCGCTCGGCCAGGCCACGGGCCGGCGCTCGTCATCCGATACGAGCCCCGGCTTGCCGGGGGAGCACCTCAGTTGACTCGGACCCGGCGGGCGGAGTTATCGGCCGCCCGCGAGGACCGCGTCGCGTCCGCCGAACCGGCGATTGCGACATGTCCGCTCGAATCCCGCGAGTATCCTTGTAGAGTGCCGCAAGGCGCTCAGGCGGACCGACCCGCCGGACTGCCAGGCCTGCACCGGCTGCTGTGCGTGCGAATCCCGTGCCGCAGCGCGAAACCGGCCCGGCCTGAGCCCCAAGAACCTCCCGGAGGAGCCGACCGCTATGAATACGCTCACCACGACCTTCGTCAACCGCCTGCGTTGTCGCGATGAGACGGCGTGGTTCGAGTTGTGGGAGACGTTCGGTCCGGTCCTCCGCCGCCAGCTCACCAAATGGGGCAAGGGCCGCATCGGCGTCGAAACCGTCCGCGACCTCTCCCAGGAAACGCTGGCGGCCCTGAGCGACTCGATCGACCGCTACGACCCGGGTCGCGGCGCCAGGTTCTCGACCTGGCTGCTCTCCATCGCCAAGCACGTGCTGGGGGACGAGATCGACCGCCGCATGGCCCTGAAGCGCGGCGGAGGCGTGCAGCCGGGCAGCCTGGATGAGGCCTACATGACGACCGGCCGCTCCGCCCAGGCGGACGAGGAGTACGAGGCTGCCGTCTTCCGCGCCAAGGTGCACGCGGCGATCCGCCTGACCGAGCGCGAGTCGGACTTCATGCAGTTCCAGGTCTACCGTATGCGAGTGTTCGACGGCATGCCGGGGCGCGATGTGGCGGACCAGCTTGGCGTGAGCGAACCCACGGTCAGCCGCTACCTCGCCAAGGTGCGCGACGCCCTGGCGCTGCGGCTGCAGGAGATCGTCACGACCTACAGCTTCACGGACGAGGAGTTGACCGAGGCGGAGCGGCAAGGGCTCACGCTGGAGCGCAGCCGACAGAGTGACGTGACGTTCGATGAAATCATCGCCGAGATTTACCACAAACAGACTGAACTGCATCGCCAGGACGCGATCGACGCCGTTGACTAACTGACCCCGGGCGGGAGAGGCCCGCAGGAGATCGTCATGGTCACTTCCCCAATCGAACTGCTCATCGCCCTGTTGCTCGGCGTGGTGGCGATCGTGGCCGGCGCCTACCTGCTGGTGCTGTCGATTCGGCTGATCGGGCTGATCCTCAAGCACGTCTGCCGGTTCATCGGCAGCACGGTGAGCGATCTGGTCCGGCTGATCGGAGCCATCCCGACCGCCCTTGTGCTTTGCCTGCTGGTGGTGGGGAGCATCGTGCTTGGCCGCTGGTCCTCGGTGGGCCACTTCGCGCGCGCCGTCCGCCGCGAGTTCGTGATCGCGACGCGGTGCCTGTACGGGCTGCTGGTGGCGCACCCGCTGCGCCTGGTGGGGCTGCACGGGCTGGTCGAGGGGCTCGAAGAGCGCGTCGCCGAGGATGTTCGCCGCGCCCCCGGGCCCGACAAGCCCTCGCGTCGCACTGGGCAGTTCGACGGATACACGATCCTCGGCTCGCTGCCCGGCGGGGGGAGCGGCGGCAAGCTCTACATCGCCGAGCCCACGCCCGACAAGCGCACCCACCTCGACAAGCAACCGGCCATTCGAGAGCGCGGCGGCTGCCCGGAGCGCGTGGTGATCAAGTCATTCAGCGTCGGCGACGGCTCGAGCCTGCCCAACATGGTGCGTGAGTCGCGCGCCCTCGAGGCCGCCAAGAAACTCGGCCTCATCCTCGAGCACGAACTCACCGACCAGCGCTTTTTCTACGTCATGGAGTACGTCCCCGGCCAGGACCTCGGCGAGATCACACGTCGCGTCCACACCGGCGCGCGGAACAATCGGCTCGGCGTCGACGCCATCCGCGAACTCGCCGGGTACTCGATGGACCTGCTGCGGACGCTCGACCACTACCACCACAACGGCCTGTGGCACAAGGACGTCAAGCCGGAGAACATCATCGTCCACGACGGCAGCGCGCACCTGGTCGACTTCGGCCTGGTGACGCCGCTCTCCTCCGCGATGACGCTGACGACGCACGGCACGGAGTATTTTCGCGATCCGGAACTGGTGCGCATGGCCCTGCGCGGTGTGAAAGTGCACGAGGTTGACGGGGCGAAAGTCGACGTCTACGCCGCAGGGGCAGTCCTGTAGTACACGCTGGAGAACACCTTCCCCGCGCACGGCGGTCTCAGCCGGCTGTCGATGAAGCATCCGGACGCGCTCGCCTGGATCGTGCGACGGGCAATGACGGAATACAACCAGCGCTACGAGACGGCGGAGCAGATGCTGCACGATCTCAAGGTCGTGGCGGAAGCGAAGGATCCCTTCGCGCTGCGGCCGTTGGACCTGCCCAGCGTGCGCAGGGGCGTGAAGTTCGAGGAGCCGGTCGAAGAGGCGCAGCCGAGCTTCGTGACGGCGCGGGCCGGCTCTCCCAATCCCGCGGCGCACGCAGCCGCTGCCGCGGCAGTGGCGGGCGGAGCCGGCGTCGCGGGACGGCGGGTGGCGGCGGGCTTCGGACCTCAGGTGCCGCCGCGCGGCGATGCCCCCAAGCCGGCGCGCAACAAGCCGGCCATCAGCGTCACGAGTTGGTGGACGGGTCGCTACACCGCTCGTCCGCTGCAGGATCCGCGCGAGGCGGGCCGGGACGCGGCTCGTCAGGCGGCCCGCAGTGCCGGCGACCACATGCGCGCCGCGATCCACGCCGCCCGCGACCAGGTGCGCCAGTCGATGCAGCAGGTACGCGAGCAGATGCACCAGCATGCGCGGGCGCATGCCCCCGCGGGCGAGCGCCCGGTCGTTGCGCCGGTGGATCGTCGTCCCGCCTACGAACAACTCAAGTCCGCGCGCCATCGCGTCGAGTCGCACCGCAAGCGGGCGCAGGAGCGGTTCCAGCATGGCCGGCGTCGGGTCAGCGCCGGCGGCATCGCCTTTCGCGTCGTGCTCGCTCTCGGGGCGCTGGCGGCGGCGGGGCTCGTGCTGCCACGCGTGCTCGACAAGCTCGATCACAAGCTGAGTCGCTTTGGCGCTGTGGAAGCGCCGACTGCCGGCCGCACTGCAACGGTTGCGCCGCAGCCGCAGCGCGGCCCTCTCGGCCCGCGCGTCATGGTGAACGGTCTTGACGTTCAGGACGTCGTTGCGCCGCCCCTGCAATGGAACGACGAGGTTCCCGCCGACGCCGCCGCTCGCGTCGAGTACCTGCGCAGGCAACTCGAGGTGGTGAGCAAGGCGTATGAGGCGGCCCGCAGGGAAGTCATCGCTACGGTCGGCGCCGCGACCACACCGGCAGCGCCGAAGGCGGTCGCGCCGAGCGTACCCGCAATGCCCGCCGAACCGTTGGGTAGGATCCTGCTGGTGAACAACCACCCCGCCGCTGCCAACGCGCAGATCCGCGACATGATCGACGCGGAGATGGACCGCGTCGAGAACGTCGGCTTCGAAGTCTTCCGCAACGAGGAACTCGAGGCGCAAGTGCATCGCATCATGGCGACGCACGCCGGCGAGCCGCTGCACGAGATCATCCCCAATCTCTCGCAGTTTCTCGATGACAACGAGGATCCGGAGATTCGCGGCCTGGTCTGGGTCTCGGGCCTCACCTCCGGCCCCGGCGAGGTCGAGTGCTGGTACATCGTCGAGGGTGAAGCGCAACCGGGCTCGCTCACGGGCGGCCTGAAGCACCTGCGCTCGCTCAAGCCGACCAAGGGCGTCATCGCCAACTGGACGACGCTGACGCCAAGCAAGCACTGAACGCAACTGCCGCGTGATCACGTCGATCGGCCGCTGAGGACCTCAGCGGCTTCGTTGCGCGCTGGCGGCAGGTCCGCGCTCTCAGCGTTTGAGCAGGTCTCGTGCGGCGCTGAGATATGCCTCGTAGTTTCGCCGCATCTCGCTGAGGCTGTCGCCGCCGAACTTCTCGACGAGCGCCCGCGCAATCTCGAAGGCGACGACGTTCTCCAGCACAACCGAGGCGGCGCTGACAGCGCAGACATCGCTGCGCTCATACTGCGACTGCTCGGCCTGCATCGTCTCGAGATTGACGGACGGCAGGCCGCGCAGCAGCGTCGAGATCGGCTTCATGGCGCCGCGGACGACGACGGGCTGGCCGTTGGTCATGCCGCCCTCGAGTCCGCCGGCGTTGTTGGTGGGGCGGACGAAACCGAGGCTCGCTTCGCCCGCGCGCTGCGGGTCGTAGTGGATCGGATCGTGCACCTGCGAACCCGGACGAAAGGCGGCATAGCGCCCGAGGCCGATCTCGACCGACTTGAACGCCTGGATGCCCATGACGGCTGCGGCAAGGCGACTGTCGAGCTTCTCGTGCCAGTTGGCGCAGGAGCCCAGCCCGATCGGGCAGCCGACGACATGCGCTTCGACGAGCCCGCCCACGGTATCCTTGTCGACCTTGGCCTGGCGGATGCGCTGGATCATCTCTTCGCTCGCCGCGGGGTCAGGGCAGTAAACCTCGCTGGCGTCGCGGGCGGCGATAAGTTCGTCAAGCTCTGCCGGATCGACTTCGCCGCCCCACTGCACGTCCTGGATGCTGCGCACGAAGCCGACGGTGCGGATGCCGAACTCTCGCAGCAGCGACCGCGTCAGTGCCCCCGCCGCGACCCGGGCGGCGGTCTCGCGCGCGGAGGCGCGCTCCAGTGTCTCCCGACAATCTGTGGTAAGGCGCTTGATCGCCCCGGCAAGGTCAGCGTGGCCCGGCCGCGGCCGATGCACGGGCGGCGTCCGTTCCAGGTCGTCGAGTCGGCTGTCGCGATTGCCGATCTGCAAGGCGATCGGCGCGCCGATGGTCCTGCCCAGGCGAATCCCCGAGAGAAACTCGACGCGATCCTGCTCGATTTTCTGCCTGCCGCCCCGGCCGTAGCCACCCTGACGTCGGCGCAACTCCGCATCGATCATATCGCGATCGACGGGCAGACCCGCCGGCAGACCGTTCAGAAGCGCGATCAGGGCCGGGCCGTGCGATTCGCCGGCTGTGCTCAAGGTGAGAGTCGCCATGGCGACATGGTATCGAGCGCATCGGGCGCTGCCTTTCGTGCGGGGGCCGGGGTTGATGATACACGCCGCAAGTGAAGCTGCAGGCGCGGCTTACGTGCCTGGGCACGCGCCGCCGCGGTTATAAGACGCCGAAGCGGTGTCGCACCTGCTCGCGCCGGCGGCACAGGCCCCAGAAAGTCCCGGGTTTCGCGGAATCCGCAGGGATTGCCGCCGCGCCGCCACCCGATAAAGCGGTTCTGCGAGTATGCTATCGCGAATTGGAGATTTCCCGCATTTTTGCCGCATTCCTGCAGAAAGGAAGCCCCAATGCCCTCCACCGTGATGAACCGCTGGATCGTCGTGATCGGTGGCATCCTGATCCAGCTCTGCCTGGGCGCGATCTACGCCTGGTCTGCGTTCACCGCCAAGCTCACCAACCCGGACACGTTCAACTTCGACAAGACGCAGACGCAGTGGATCTTCGCCGTCGGCCTGGCGTCCTTTGCGTTCTTCATGGCCCTGATTGCGGGGAAGTGGCAGGCGAAGGTCGGGCCGCGCATCGTCGCCATCACGGGCGGGCTCATCATGGGGCTCGGCTACATCCTCGCCAGCTTCGCCCCCAGTGACGAGAGCGCCTTCTGGTGGATTCTGCTGGGCGTCGGGTTGCTCGGCGGGGCGGGGATCGGCTTCGCCTACGTCTGCCCCATTGCCTGTCTCGTCAAGTGGTTCCCCGACAAGAAGGGACTCATCACCGGACTCGCCGTCGCGGGCTTCGGCTTCGGGGCGCTCATCTGGGTCAAGCTGACCGGCGGCTTCACCTTCGGACCGGTCAAACTCAGCGGCGATTGGCAGGGTCTCTACGGCATGGGCTGGACGGTGCAGGAGGTCTTCCGGCTGTACGGCATTCTCTTCGCCGTATTCGTCAGTCTCGGAGCGCTCGTGATGATCAACCCGCCGGCGGGGTGGCTGCCCCGCGGCTGGACGCCGCCAACCACCGGGGCCGCCTCCTCGGGCGCGACGAACTACACGATGGGCCAGATGGTCGCCACGCCTCAGTACTGGGGCCTCTTTCTGACCTTCGTCTTCGGCGCCACCGCGGGGCTGATGGTCATCGGCGTGATCCGACTCTTCGGCATGGATGCGCTCGAGGCGAGCGGCATCGAGGAGGCGAAGGCGATCACGATCACAGGCACGGCGATGGGGCTGTTCTACGCCCTCTTCAACGGCCTGGGACGCATCATCTGGGGCATGATCAGCGACTTCACCGGCCGCAAGAACGCCATCATCCTCATGTCCCTCGCCCAGGGCGTGATGATGATTCTCTTCTACTTCATTGGCGGCAGCGAATGGGGCCTGTACATCGGGGCGGCGATCATCGGCTTCAACTTTGGCGGCAACTTCGCCCTCTTCCCGGCGGCGAC
>CAZZPX010000166.1:0-6898 GCA_964655955.1 uncultured Phycisphaerales bacterium
CGACTGGCGCGGGTGACGGCTCGGGTTGCGTGCCAGGCGGCGGCGCTAAGCTCTCCCGCAGTCGCGCGCGCACTGCCTCGGTCCGCTGCACGAAGTGTTCCGCCAGGCAGCCGCGGTCGCCCGCCGCCAGCAGTTCCGCGACCTGCAGTCCCAGCGCGATCAAGCCCTCGTCGCTCGGATGCAGCCCATCAGCGAGCAGGAGCGCCTGCGCCTCCTCCGCATCCCAGTCATTGGCGCCGATGCGCAGCGCTTCACCGCTCTTCATCCGTCGATGCAAGTCGCGCAGCGGGAAGATCGTCACATCGTTCCGGTCTTTCGCCCAGTCGTAGAGCTGGTCGTTGAGCGCCGCCAGCGCTGCGTCGCTCGGGATCATGTGACGCGGCAGCATCCACGGCGCGGCGCTCGACATGTCGGGGAAGTCGCCCAGGACGATCGGGCAGGGCAGATCCTCGAGCAGCTCCAGCCCTTCCGCGAGGCGCTTCGAGCGCCAGGTGACTTCCTGTTCCGGCGTGCGGCTCGGCGCGTAGCCGTACGCGAACCAGAACATCAGATCGATGCCGACGATCAACGTGGGCTCATCCTCCAACGCCGCGCTCAGTAGCTGCGGGCCGTAACGCTGCGGGTCGCTGTAGAACTGGAAGTCCGTGTGGGGCAGCAGAACGGCGTCTTCGTCCAGCACGATCGCCGCCAGCACGTGAGTGAACGAGAGATCGATGACGCGGGCGCTGCCGGCTTCTTCGAGCACGAGCTGCGCCAGGAAGCCGTCCGACGCGCTCGCCCCCACGACGGCGATGCGCTCCAGGAGGGGACAGTCGGCCGGGAGCGGCGGCTGCGCCTGCTCCTCGTTGACTGGCTCTGGCTGCGGCGAGTCGTGCGCTGCCGTCTGCGGGACGGCGGCCTCGGCGCTCCGCGGCGGTTCGTCCTGTCGCGCGCAGCCGCCGGCCAGGAGCGCGATGAGCGCCAGCAAGCACCATCTCCGCATGAGCCGTTCCTCCTAGAGGGGCCAGGGTCGGGGATGAAATGTCATCCGCATCCTAGTCCGCGGCGACGCCTGCGTGCGAGCGGATGAGGGCGCTTCCCGGGTCGCACGCGCCCAAAGGAAAAGCCGAGCGCGGCGTCGCGCTCGGCCTGGAATCATTTCGTCTTCAGGGCGACTCAATTCGCTTCGATCAGCAGCCGACCGGTCTCCTCGTCGCGCTTCGGCGTGAAGCGGTTGAGGAAGTTCTCCTCGAGGTCGATGCGGATCTTCTCGAGCGCCTTATTCTGAATCTGGCGCACGCGCTCCTTGGTGACGCCGATGATCTGGCCCACCTGCTCGAGGGTCATGGGCGGATGATCGGGGTCGGCATCGAGACCGAAACGGTGCTCGATCACCATGCGCTCGATCTCGCTCATGCCGCACTCGTTGCTGCGGACCATCTCCGCCACGTGGGCGGCGGCGTCCTCCTCGAGGTCGCGGCGACGGTTCTCCAGGGCGTCCGACTTCTCCAGCGCCGGATCGAAATCCGTCGGGAAGCGCTGGCGATATTTCGACAGCTTCATGCCCTGGCGGCTGAACGCCTTGAGGATCGCCCGGCAGGCGTACGTCGAGAACTTGAAGCCGCGGTCGGCGTCGAACTTGTCGACCGAACGCAGCAGCGCCATGTTGCCCTCGCTGATCAGGTCGGCGAAGTCCACCTCGCTCATACGGGTGCGCTTCGCCATCGCCAGCACCAGCGCCAGGTTGGTCTCCGCGATCTGCTCGCGCACACGGTCCGCGATGCGGTGCCAGTGCAGCAGTTCATCGGTCTGCTTCTGGCTGGGCTGGCGCCTGGCGGGCGCCTCGTCGCTGACGCCCAACTCCTCCTGGATCTCGCTGATCCGGAAGCGGGCGTAGTTGAACTGTCGGAAGAGGACCCGCTCCTGGGCGGCGGTGAGCAGCACGCTGTCCCGCTGCTGGCTGTCGCGCTGCGAGCGGGCGGCGCGGGGATCATCCATCAGGGGCTGATACCAGGCCGTGTCGGGCTTGGGAATTTCCGGGGCGTCGTCGTAGATCGCCTTCTCAGCCCCACGCTCGTGAAAGGCGGGACTGTCGATGAAGTCCATGGGCTTGCTCAACAACCGGCGCAGGACGCGCTGGTCAGCGGGGTTGAGCCCCGGCTGGCGGCGCTTGCCCCCCGCGCGCAGGCTGAGCCGGTTCTGACGACGAACCTGGTCGATCGGCGAGATGTGAGCTTGCTTCTTCATGTGTGCTCTCGGACGTAGAGGTCCGATCTGTGTGCTCCGCAGGCGGTCAGTTCTTGGAGAAGGCAACCATTGCCTTGCCTCGTCGCGCTTGCGTGACTACCAATAAGTACACGAAATCTGCGCGAAAGTTCCCCTTTTTTAGAATGATTCTAAGAAAAAGTGCAGATTCCCAGCTCTCCCTAGGGGTAAGGCAGGCGAACTCCGAGGCTGTGAGCGCGCGTTGACCTGTCCAGCCCGGTTTCCTACGGTTGAGCCTGCAGTTGTCCGTCGGATCGGCGACACCTGTCGCCCCGAGGGCAGCCCTCACACACGATCTATTTGGACCGATAAACGAAGAAGGATGGACTGGGATGGCATACACACTTCCTGACCTGCCGTACGCATTTGACGCCCTCGAGCCGCACATCGATGCCAAGACCATGGAGATCCACCATGGCAAGCACCACGCGGCCTACATCGCCAAGGCCAACGCCGCGCTCGAAGGCACCCAGTGGGCCGACCTCCCCGTCGACGAACTCATTCAGAAGCTCGACCAACTGCCCGAGGCCAAGCGTGCGGCTGTGCGCAACAACGGCGGCGGCCACGCCAATCACTCGCTTTTCTGGCAATTCATGGGTCCGGGCGGAGGCGGGACGCCCGGCGGTGAGCTTGGCAAGGCCATCGACGGCGCTTTCGGGTCGTTTGGCGACTTCCAGAAGCTGTTCGCGGACGCCGCCGCAGGCCGATTCGGCAGCGGCTGGGCCTGGCTGGTGGTCAAGGACGGCAAGCTCAAGGTCACCTCCACGCCGAATCAGGACAGCCCCCTGATGGACGGCTCGGGCACGCCGATTCTCGGCGTTGACGTCTGGGAGCACGCGTACTACCTCAAGTACCAGAATCGTCGCCCCGACTACGTCAGCGCCTGGTGGAATGTGGTCAACTGGGAGAAGGTGGCGGAGTTCTACGCGCAGGCGAAGCGATGATCGGGGAGTTCCCGACGTGATCCGCACAGACCCCGACGCTATGTTGGGGTTTTTCTGTGCCGCCACGCCGGGCTGGGATTGCGGCGGCCCGATGAATCAGAACGGGGGGCCGCGGAGTTAACCGTCCGAGCCCGCCCGCCGGTTGCCAGTGGATGTTCCGGAGAACGCGCATGAAGACCATCGCCGCCCTGACCTCGATTCTGCTCTCGGGTTTGCTCCTCGTCTCCTGCGGCGATCGAGGGCCCATCTTCGACGAAGATGCGTGGTACAACCGGGATGTGCCCGAGGATCCGACGACCTGGGCAGTGGGGAACTGGCTGTTCGAGTACGACGGCCAGCTCGAGTTGCTCGTGCTGGGTCGGGACGGACGCTACGCCTGGCGCCTCCAGCTTCCGCGGCGCGATCCGATCGCGGACGTCGGCGAGTGGTACGGGGATCGCGGCGTCATCGAGCTGATCAGCGATGTCGACGCCCAGGGAACGCCCGCGGGTCCCCCGGCGCAGCTCATTCGCGTGCCCACGGCCATCGGGGCTCAGCTCGTCACGCCGAACCTGCTGCGGCAGTGGCGTGAGGCCGGCTTCGAGCCGGGCGACTATCCCCGTTCCGGTCAGCGCTTCGGCAAGGTCGAGACGGACTGACCGCGTGGCGGTCTCGCTCGGCGTCTCTCACTGAAGCTTCACTCAGGGCGCGGGGGCGGGGATGGGGATCGGCGTCTGCTGCGCCGCGAGGGCGCCGCTGCCATGGCCGCCCTGGCCGGCCCAGCCGAAGGCTCCGCCGCGCCTCTGCGAGTCGATCGAGGCTTCGTACGCCACGTTCCAGTCCGTCAGCAGCAGGCCGGGATCCAGCCGCCGGATGACGGGGCGAGCGCGCGTGGCGAACGTCCACGGCCGGCCATCCGTCGGCGCATAGGCGATGCGCACCTGCCGCTGCTGCAGCGGGGGCAGTTCCTCGTAGGCGACGACTTCGCCCTGCCAGTAATAGTGCGTGGGAATCCCGTTCGCCGTGGCGTACTCATTCGAGTCGAGCGGCTGGGGCGAGTGCACCGAGACGACTGTGATCGGAAAGCTGGTGAGCACCGCGATGGCACACGCCGTCGAGGCGACCTTGCTCAGGTGCGAGAGGCGCTTGGGAGGCGTCAGGACGGATGTCAGCCGACGATGCAGCGCCCGCACCGCCATTCGCCGCGAGTGGCCGAGGAACCAGGTGCCCGCGGCGGAGGCGCGGTTCGGCAGTGAGCGGCGCACGGCGCTGATGAGCGTCTTGGCGTACTGCGTCCTGTCGATGTGGCTGTTGCGCAGCACGCGCGTATCAACCGCGATCTCGATCACGTCGATCCATCGGCGAATGATGAAATAGGTCAGCGGATGAAACCACAGCGGCGCCGCCAGCAGACGCAGCACGAATTGATACAGGCCGTCGTGGCGGCGAACGTGGCTGATTTCGTGTTCGAGCACGTGCCGCAGGGCCACGGCGTCGTCCGGCGCGATGCGCCCGTTCTGCTGGATCGGCAGCCAGTCGATCGGCAGCAGTACGGTGGAACGGAAGAGCCCGTACGAGCCGGGTGAGGTCGCAAGATCGGTGACGATGACGTCGACCTCGGCGGGAGCGACGATTCCCAGGCGGCGCAGAAATTCGGGGCTGAGGCGGAAGCCATACTCGTACGCCCGGCGAACCAGGCCGTTCGGGGCGACGAGCCCGCCGATGAGCACGGTGAGGCTCGCGAGAAAACCGATCAGCCAGACGGAGAGCAGGACAAAGGGCAGCCAGTCGGTGGCGAGGGTCTCGCCGGCGCGAGCGGCGGAGGCTGCCCCGCCGGCGAGCGAGGCTTCAACGCGGCTGAGCACCTGGTCGGGCGTGATGCCGGTCGCGGGAAGAAACGACACGCCGAACAGCGCCAGGAGAATGACGAGGATGGGCTTGGCGAGGGCGGCTGTCCAGAGAAGCTGCTTGGTAGCGCTGCTCCATTGGCGTCCCACCGTCGCGGCCACCCACACCACGGCGGTAAGCACGCACAGTTCAATGGAAGCGACTGCAAGCAGCCAGACGCCTTGGGTGGCCCATGCCGACATCTCTGGTGACTCTCACTCCTGGGGCTCGGTCTGCGGGCCCTGACGCGTTCTGGCTTCCTCGACGATGCGTTCCAGTGCGGCGATGTCATCCTGACCGAGTTCGCCGTGGTGCGCGAAGTGCACGACCAGGTTCTTCACCATGCCCTGGAAATAGCTGTCCACGATCTGCCGGGCCGACTGAGCGCCGAACGCCTGCCGGGAGAGGCGGGCGGAGTAGACGTTGGCCCGGCCGCGCTTGCGGTGCGTGACCAGTCCCTTGCGTTCCATGACGCCCATCATGGTGAGGACGGTGGTGTAGGCGAGTTGACGGATCGGCTGGATGCGTCGATGCACGTCGCGGACGGTGACCTCGCCCAACTCCCAGACCACGTTCATGAGCAGGTCTTCCAACTCGGTGAGCTTCTGGGGCACGTCTGACATGGTTGACTCTCGATGCGACTCCGGACTCGCCCCCGGCGGTGAGACTATTCGTACACCACAACGGACCGGATGCCAAGGAAATATGGCGGAATCTGAAAGTGATACTATGCTACTAAGAAGTTTTTGACAAGCCCGCCCTCGACTGTACACTGGAACCAGAGACACCCGCGGGCCGCGGACACCGGCCCGCTTCGACCTCCACATGAGGCGAAACGAAGGCCCCCTCCTCGCTCCCGGTCTTGCGCCGGGCAGCCTCTCTCAGATCCCGTCTCTCCACCACAGGTCTTCCATCGCCGACGGCCTCAGCCCCTCTCAGAGCTGTGGCCGTTTCTTTTTGCGCCGCGGCCGACACGCAACGCACGCCCTTTCCGCCGGGGTGGACGATGCTGCGTTCCGCCCTTGATCGAGCGCGATTTCGACCTGCTCGCAGCGGTCCTGGGCGGTTGCTGACGACACGGCAAACGGATACGCTGATCGCCTTCTTTGTCCCGTTCTCCCGTGCTTTTTTTGGAGGCGACGCAATGCCACAGGTAGCTGATAAGAAGGCTGATCTGGCCGGTCCCGGTGTGGGCACCTACAAAGAGGTCGATGCCGGGCTTCCCACTGACTACAAGCCGCTGCTCAACAACAAGGACACGCAGAAGGCGATCCAGTTCGCCAAGGGCATGATCGAGGACGGGCTCTGCCGTGAACTCAACCTCTTCCGCGTCGAGTGCCCGCTCATCGTCGAGACAGCGAGCGGCATGAACGACTACCTCGACCGCGACGGCTCGCGCACGCCCATCGATTTCCAGTGCGGACTGGGCCTCAAGAAGCGCATCGACGCCCAGGTCGTCCAGGCCGCCACCAAGTGGAAGCGCTTCGCGCTGCAGCAATTCGGCTGCAAACCGGGCGAAGGCATCTACACCGACATGCGGGCGGTGCGCAAGGACTACTTCCTCGATCACGATCACAGCTCTTACGTCGATCAGTGGGACTGGGAGAAGGTCATCAACGCCAAGCAGCGCAACCTCGACACGCTCGTCGACACCGTGCGGCGCATCTGGAAGGTCTTGAAGGAAACCGAGCAGGGGCTCTACAAGGAGTTCCCCAAGCTCAAGACCAAGAAATACCCCGAGCTTCCCGAGGAACTGCATTTCATCCACGCCGAGGAAATCCTCGAGCGCTTCCCCGACCTGCCGCGCAAGCAGCGCGAGACGGCGATTCTGCAGGAATACCCGG
>CAZZPX010000167.1:0-6897 GCA_964655955.1 uncultured Phycisphaerales bacterium
CGTGAAGGTCGAGGTGTGGAAGCGTGATCGGGGACGCTGCGTACTGTGTGGTTCGACTGAGAACCTGCATTACGATCACAACTTGCCCTTCTCGAAGGGCGGGTCATCACTCACCGCGGAGAACGTTCAGATTCTCTGTGCGAGACACAATCTCAAGAAGAGCGATCGCATCGAGTGACCTGGCGTCCTGCACGCCTGCGTGCCGTGGTGTTCGTGCATGGGTGCTTTTGGCATCAGCATTCGTGCCCGCGTGGCAGCCGCCGACCGGCGACGAATCCGGGGTACTGGGATGCGAAGCTGGAGCGGAACGTGCGGCGGGATCGTCGCAACGCCGGTCGGCTGCGGCGGGCGGGGTGGCGCGTGCTTGTTGTCTGGGAGTGCGAGACGCGGTGGCCGGAGCGGGCGGAGCGGCGATTGCGGCGGTTTCTGGGAAGGGAGGAATCGAGGCGTACCCGGGGCGGCGCTGGGCTCTGCCCCGGCATGAGGGACGCCGGGGTGACGCACAAAGCCGCGACCGGTGGTCGCGCTCGCGGCGTGGCCGCGGGATCGGGGATGCGTGGGGCACGGGGTGTGCGGATGCGGCGTGGTCGTGCGTTGGCGCGGGGTGGTTCGGGGGAGCGCCACCGACGGTGGCGGCTTTGTGGTGGCGATGCGTTCGCGTGTGGTGGGTCGGGGGGAGCGCCACCGACGGTGGCGGCTTTGTGGTGACGGCCGGCGGCGGTATCATCCCCCGGCATGGGGATCACGAGTGGGTTTCATATTGTTATTTCGGGTTATGGCCTGTGGCTGCCGGGCGATCAGCGCGGGCACTGGTCGGACGCGTGGGACGAGCAGGTCGGCTTTCTCGATCCGCACATGCTCCATCCCGGCGATCCGGTGCGCCTGCGCATGGCGGAGGAGCGCCTGAAGCACGTGCCCGTGCGCTTCTCACCGACGATGATCAACGTCGTGGTGGCGACGCTTCAGCGCTGCTGCGACGCCTCGGACTGGTCGATCGCCGCAGCGTCGATCGAGGCGACGCACACGCATTTGTTAATAACGCCGACCTGGCGCGACATCGACAACACGGTGAAGTGGCTCAAGGATCAATGCACGAAGGCGATTCATCGGGAAACGCCGCACGACGGTCCGGTGTGGTGCAAGGGCAACTGGCGGTCGTTCATCTTCGAGTCGGCGGTCTGGGAGGCGACGCGTTTGTACATCGAGCGGCACAACGTGCGGCGCGGCGTGGGGACGCGACCGTACGATTTTCTTGCATAGAGCCGCGGCCGTTGGCCGCGCCGGGGGCCGTCGTCACGTCGGTCGTGTCGCGACAGTGCGTTCGACGCCGGCGCTGCAGATGGTCCGTGGCGATTCGGCGGAGCGCCGCCAGCGGCGGCGGCTTTGTGGCGGGGGATGCCTGCATCGCCGCGACTTGTCGGGGACGCCGGACTGGACGGGGGCAACAACAGAGGAAGAGCGGGGGGAGGTGAAGACGCAAGCGCGGAGGGGATGCGAAGATGCGAGTGCGGGGAGGTGGGATTCGCGCGGAGGTGCGGGTCAGGCGAGTTTGCGGATCGCTTTCTCGCGGGTGTGAACGATCGGGAAGAGCTTGTCCATCTTCGTGGTCTTCATCACCGTGGCGAGCTGGTCGTTGAGGCCGAAGACGGCGACGCGCCCGCCGGAGTTGATGCATTCCCGGTGCAGCCTGACGATCATGCCAATGCCTGCCGAGGCGAGGAAGGTGACGTCGGAGAAGTCGAGCGCGATGCGCCAGCAGCCGGCGGGCGCCTGCTCGAGCACGGTCTGCAGGACGACGCCGGATTCGTATTCGGAGAGGCTGGCGCACTTGATCGCCGCGATGAGGACGCCGCTGTCGACTTCGGTCTTGACGCGCATGGTTTCCGCCATGGCGGCAGAGTATAGCGTACAGTCGACGGGCTGCAGGAGCGCGGGAGGCGCGAGCGGTGCGAACGCAGACGCAGTGCGGGGAACGCAGGGGGGTGCGCGAGGGACGCTATTGGCCGCGCGTGCCGCGGTACTGGCGCTTCGCGGTCTTGCGCACGTCGCCGTAGCGGAGGCCGAGGCAGTGGCGGCATTTGAGTTGGCGCGGGTGGAGGAGCAGGCCGTAGCGCTGGCTGAGTTGCGCTTCGAGCGGTGTGCCGGGCGAGTTGGGGAAGCGGCGGGCGATGTCGCGGAGGTAGTTCTCAACGATGACCGAATCGTCGCTTTCCTGCTGCGTGCAGAGTGGTAGGAAGAGCTTGACGCATTTGCGCTTGCAGACGGGGCATATCAGAAAGTGTTGCGTGCGCGACTCGGGGTAGCCGAGGAATTGCCGCAGTTCAGCGCGCGGCATGGAGGACCAGGGGGCGACGTCATCGAGTCGCCGCTCGCGATCGTGAAGATGAGCGAGAGCGCGCGCCGACTTCTGCTCATTCCTGGGGAAACACCAGCGCTCGATGCGTATGGTCTGCGTCCAATCGTAATTGAGGCAGAGGCGCTTGGTGCGTGTCGCGCCGTGGTTGGGATTGCAGGCGACGTCGTGGGGCGTGGGGATGAGTCGCTCCTCGGGGCGCATGGCGTTGGACTTGCTGGTGCGGCGATCGCCCTTGAGGATGCGGGGGCGGACGAAGTCGAGGAGACGGTCGAAGCGCCTGGCGGTGAGCGTGAAGTCGGCGATGTGGGTGCGGCCGGCGGGATGAGGGTCGGGCGTGAATGATGCGCGTCGCCAGATGGCGCTGGCGGGGAGGACGGCGCAGGCGGAGCGATCGATGCGGCCGGCACGGTTGTGCCAGGAGGGCTTGGTGTGGAGCGTGGGGAGGGAGAGTGGATGCGGGCGCGGGTGGGACATGCTCGAACGTTAATTCGAGAGTTGGTGATGGCAAGGGGGGAGTCGGGAAAGGAGCGAGGAACGAGGAGAAAGTTGAGGGAGGGACGGGATTGCGCGCGCGCCGGGGGAGATGTGCGGCGAGGGGGAGGGGGTCGGCGCGGGGTGCGCGGGTTCCGGGGACGGCGCCGGCCGCGCCGCCTTGGCCCCTGGCTTTGGAGGAGGTGCGGCGCGGGGAGGAGATTTCGAAGTGAGTCAGAGGCGAGGGACGTCAGCGCGAGTCGTGAAGGATGTGGGGCGTGAGGAAGACGAGCAAGTTCTGCTCGAGGGCCTGGGCGCCTTCGTTGCCGCGGAAGAGGTGGCCGACGACGGGAATGTCTGCGAGGAACTTGACAGAGCCGAAGCGTGCCTGGCCGATTTCGTTGCCGTCGAAGAGCTTGCCGAGGAGCATAGTTCGGCCTTCGGGGACGATGACGCGCGACTGGAACATGGCGCAGGCGCCGTCTCTGCCCTTGACGACGAACTTGTCGAGGTGGACGTTACTGGAGGGGCGAAGCACGCCCATGCCATCCTGGGGGATGGGGTCGTTCGTGCCGAATGCGGCATCGACGCCCAGATAGATGGTGCCATGATCGACGAAGCCGGTGATGATGAAGTTCTGTATGCTCGATTGGGAGTTGAAGGAGCCGCCTTCGACGTGTTCTCTGATGTTAATCTTTCGGGCGCCGTAATCGTCGGCATCCTGGGACTCGTGTCGCAGATTGAACAGGCCGGGAAGATTGAGCAGGGAGACGGTGCGGGCGCGATAGAGGTCGAGTGTTCCTTCGACGTTGCCGGCCTTGACGACGTTGGTGTCGGAGTCGGCGTCGACGGCGCCATAGATATCGGCGATGGAGAGCTTGAGGGCGCCGCAGGGAAGGGTGAGAATGGCTGGGAGTTCGATGTCGCCGACCTTGAGGACGCGCGGTTGGGTGACGAGGTTGAAGTCGCCGGTGTCGAGGCTGCCGGCGATGAAGGAGCGTAGCGTGCCGGTGGTGGGGCCGCCGATGTGGAAGTCAGCGGCAACGCCCACGCCGTCGCGCGTGACGAAGCTGCCGACGCCGTCCGCGAAATCGAGAGAGCCGGCGAAGAAATCCGAGCCGAGGCGGAAGGTGCGGGTGAAGTTGTCGAAGGTGAAGGGGCCGGTCGTCTCCGCGCCGGCGACTCGGGCGTTGAGACCGCGCGTGCCTCCGGCTGCGACTTCGAGTTCGGTGTCGTTATAGAAGTAGCCGACGTTGATTCTGTCGGTGAGTCCGATGTGCAGTCCGCCGGCGAAGGGATGTTCGCTGCCGCCAATGTAGTCGACGTTGGGCGCGTTGTAGCTGCGGATCTGGGGCGCCCAGAATTGGCCGAGCGAGAAGCGTCCGTCGCCGCCGTTGTGTCGCTTGACGGTGATATTAACGCTTCTGGCGGCGTCGTCGAGGGTGATGAATTCGGTGTTGTTGTCGGCGTCTATGCCGATGATGCCGCTGTTGTCCTGCTGCTTGTTCCACCAGTTGACCTTGAGTCGGATCATATCGCCATCGATGTCGAGCCAGTCGGCGACGCCGGACTGCGTGACTTCGATGATGGTGGTCTCGAGCTGCACCTGCACGGGGATCTGGTCGAGGGAGAGGAGGCGGCGTTCCTCGAGGGGCTCGAAACAAGGGCGGCTGGTCATGCGGCGGCGGGCGAAGGCAGGCTGAGACATCAGATGCTCCTCAGATGGGCGATGCGGAGGAAGGCAGGCAGCGAAGGCGAACTTATTTAGGGTGGCGCGGAGGGTCAAGGAATTTCGTGAAGATGAAAAGAAGATAGGAATGGAGAGTAGTAGGTCCCGGGGCCGGCGCCGGCTGCGCCGCCTTGGCCCCGGGTCTTGTGGGGGAGCGTGCGTCCGTTGCCGGGGCTTCGTGGAGGGCGGCGAAGAAAAAGTTCGGGCGTCGTGTCAGAGAAGGGGGGTGGGGCGCATATCTACTGGTGCCACACGAAACCTTGCGACGAGCAGCAAGACAAACTTCCCCCTGACTCCTCTCCTCTCCCCTGTGCTCGCTTGTGCATCTGCGAAACAAGGAGGCCCGCCGCGGCCTCCTTGTTTCGTTGCGCGCGGCGGGGAGGCTGGGGCTTTCCCGGGGACGGCGGCGGCGCCGGCTGGTCTCCGGGCCTTGAGGGGGAGGAGAGGTGGGACGCGAGAATCTTCGCGAGTGTGTGTCAGATCGAGGGCGGGGGCCGGGTATCTGCTGGGGCAGGCCGTCGCGTTGACGGCTGGCGAACGCAGGCGTCTGCTCCGGTCGGAGCGGGCGGCCTCTTCACGCGGCCCGGGAGCCGAGGTCGGCGAACCGGGCGATGACTCACAGGAGATTCGCAATGACGCAACTGAAGACTCGCATGTCGGCGGCGGTCGCCACGCTGGCGCTGGCGGGCGCGGCGCTGGCTGCGCCGACGTTCTCGATCGACTTCCAGGGCCCGAGCAAGAGCCTGCCGGACGGGTTCTACGCATTTCCCATTACGGAGGGCGACATTCTGACGCCGTCCGCTGGCGTCGGTTTCGGCCCGCTGCCCACGCCGGGCATCGCGATCAGTGCCGGATTCGGCCCTCCCGGTCCGGGCCTGGCGCTGCCGCTGCACACGGGTGCGGTGGGCATTCCGCCCGGCGTTCCGGGCCACGTGGAAGTGGATGCGTTGTCCTACGGGCGTGATTACGTGGTCCGACCGGACCTGCTCACGCAGTGGCATTTCTCGGTGGATGAGTTTGCCCGCAGCTTCGCCGGTTCGGCTGCGCCCCCCAACGTCTTCAGCGAAGGCGCGCTGGGCGGCATGGAAGCGTCGGCGGATGTGTTCCGCGACATTGGCCTGGGGCCGGGCCCGCTGCCTCCTTTCGCCGGTCCGTTCACGGGCAACACCGCTTCGCTGGACGGCGACGGCCTGATGGGCGTCTCCGGCTTCCACTATCCGGGCGTTGGCCTGATCGAGCCGAATCCGGCGATCCCCGGCCTGCCTGACCAGGGCGACAACCTCGACGCCCTGGACATGGACACGGACTCGAGCATCTGGAACAACCCGGGCGGCGTGTCCGTGCCGGTCTACTTTTCGCTGGACGCGGACTTTCCCGATCCGCTGGAACCCGGTGCGAACAGCGGCTCGGCGCTGCTGAACGGCGGCTTCTCGGGCGGCGACGTGCTCGTCACCATGCCGGGCGGCGCCGGACCGGCGGTGTACGCCCCGGCGATGGCGCTTGGCCTGGACAGCGCCGGCTTCGATACGGACGACCTGGACGCGCTGGTGCTCTGGGAGAACGGCGACGGCGTCTTCACGCCCTCGACACAGCCGTATGACTGGCTCGTCGGCATGTCGGACATGCTGTTCTTCTCCGTGCGGCGCGGGTCAGCGGTGATCGGCACGATCGACAGCCTGCTGGGCCTGCCGATCGAGGAAGGCGACATCCTGGTGCCGCCGCTGGCGGGCCTGGGTTCGCCGGGCATCTTCATCGCGGCGGAGAACCTCGGGCTGAACACGCTGCGGAGCGGCATGACGCCCGACTACGCCGACGACCTGGATGCGCTTGACGCGGTCCTGGTGCCGCAGCCGGGCACGCTGGCGCTGCTGGCGGTGAGCGGTCTGGCGTGGCGTCGCCGGCGCTAGGCGCTGCGACAACAAGGTGTTTGCATGGAGGGAGGCGGCCAAGGGCGGGGCCGTCTCCCCTCTTTGCGCGCCGGGAGTGCGGGGGCGCACGGAAAACGCGACGGTCGGCCGTCGCGCTCCGCGTGTCCGGAGGGTCATCCCGGTTCCACCCTGGGGCCTCCGGACCCAGTCAACCCCGCGCCCACGGTGAAGTGGCTTGGTTGGCAGGCAGGTCAGCGTCGGCGGCGGCGGGCCAGGCTGAGCGTCGCCAGGCCGCTGAAGGCGAGGCCTGTGGTAGCGGGGAGCGGCGCGGCGACAGGCGGAGGGGGATTGCCGTCCCGGCCGCCGGGCGTCTTGGAACTGTCGTCGCCGCCGGCCCCGACGCCTTTGAAGCGAGCGACGGCGACGTAGGCGTCGAGCTGCTGGTAGTAGTCGTCGAGGAAGCTGAAGGCGAC